>JAYVST010000567.1:0-18055 GCA_043775255.1 Burkholderiales bacterium | reverse complement strand
CTGCCGGCCCTGGGCTTTCGGGGGAGTGAAGAACTCTTTGGGGACGCCTATCGTGAGCGGTCTTACCGGTTCCTCCAGCGTTTGGGTGTATGGCGCGACCGGCTTGTTGACCGAGGTGCTGTCGCGCGGATCGTGGCCGGCAATGACTTCGAGCAGCAGCGCGGCATCGCGCACGTCGTGGGCGAATGGGCCGATCTGATCGAGCGAACTGCCGTAGGCGATGAGGCCGAAGCGCGACACCCGGCCATAGCTCGGCTTGAGTCCGACGATGCCGCACAGCGAAGCGGGCTGGCGGATGGAGCCGCCGGTATCGGTCCCCAGCGACAGGGGCGCCATCCCGGCCGCCACCGCCGCCGCCGAGCCGCCGCTGGAGCCGCCGGGCACCAGGCCCGGATGCGCCGGGTTGGCGCAGTTGCCGAAATCCGCATTGCGGTTGGTGGCGCCGAAGGCGGCCGGATGCATGTTTACCTTGCCCAGGATGACGGCGCCGGCAGCGCGCAAGCGCGCGACCACAAAGGCATCCTGGGCGGCAACGACACCGCGCCGAAAACCCAGCCCGGCGGTGGTCGGCATGCCGGCGACATCGATGTTGTCCTTGACGGCGAGCGTCATGCCGTCGATTGCCGAGAGCGGCTGCCCGGCCGCATGGCGCGCGTCACTGGCGCGTGCTGCGGTCAACGCACCCAGGGCATCGACTTGAATGAAAATCGATAGCGCGCCATTGCGCGCGGCGATGTCGGCCATTACCGCCTCGACCCGGCCGGCGGCGTCGCTCACGGCGCCGCCTTGGGCCGCTCGTCGATCAGGCGCACCGGCTTTTGCCGGCTTTCCACACCGGTCAGCGCTGACAGGCTCTTGGGCGCGCTTAGCTGCACGATCACCTCCACCCCCAAGCGCTGCTTGAGCAACTGGCGGTAGGCGTCCTGCAGCGGCTGCGCCGGCTGGGCGCGGCTTTCGATGCGCACGGCAAAGGTCTCGCGGCCGTCGGCAGCGGCACCGCGCACGCACAAGTATTCGCCGGCGAAATCGGCCATCTCGGCCAGGATGTTGCCGATCGCCTGCGGGTAGACGTTGATGCCCTTGATCTTGACCATGCTGTCGCTGCGGCCGAGAAATCCGGCGATGCGGCGGAACGGCAGCTTCAGTGCGGACGCCCCCGGCAGAACGCGCGTAACGTCGTGGGTGTTGAAGCGGATGATCGGAAACAGGTCGTCGATGAAAAGGCAGGTGACGACCATGTCGCCCACCTGCCCCGGCGCCACCGCGACACCGCTTTCGACATCGACGACTTCGACGAAATGGGCATCCTCCAGCAAATGCAGGCCGTTGTGGTCAGGCCCTTCACCGGCGATGGCGCCGGTATCGCCCACGCCGTACCAGTCGAACAACTGAACCTGCGGGCCCCATGAACCCGCCAGGGTGGCGCGCACTTCGTCGCCCAGATGTCCGGAAATCATACGCAAGCCGATGTCTTTCACCGGGTCGATGCCCTGCTCCAAGGCCACCTGCGCCAGGCGTTTGAGGTAGTCGCCGAACCCCACCAGCACGGTGACGCCGAAGTCGCGCATCATCTCGACCTGCTTGGCCGAAGGGGTCTCGACGCCGGTGCCGGCGGAAAGGAACAGCGCGGTCGTGTAACGCACCACCGCTTCGCGGATGTAGTGCCCGCCGTTGATGAGCCCATGGCCGTACACCGAATGCACCACGTCGGTGGCGCACATGCCCTGCAGCCGGTACAGGCGCGCCAGCAGCAGGTTCTGCACTTCACGCGTTTTCGGGCTGTAGATCAGCGGCTGCGGCGTACCGGTGGTGCCGGAGGTGGTATGGACGATCATCGGCAGAATGTGTCCGTCCACCGGAATCTCGCGGCCATGATGATCGCCCAGCGGCGGCCGGCGCGCCACCGCGTCCATCACCTCCTGCTTGCCGAATGACGGTAGCTTGACGATGTCGTCGAGCGAGCGCACATCGGCGGGGCTCACGCCGGCCGCGCCCCAGAGGCGCTGGTAGAAGGGAATCTGCCAGGCGCGCGCCACTGCGCGCACGAAAAGCGCGTTCTGGCGCGCGCGCAGTTCGTCGGCACTCATGCCTGCGAAACATGCGCCGAACGCGTCCCCAAGCGGAAACTGCCGCGCCAGGGCGCCGACATCGACGGCTTCGTGGTAGGTGATGGCGTTCACGTTGGCGGCAGGTCTGGATTCGGATCGAGGTGGTCGGACGGGAAGCAGGCGCTTTGCAGCGGCTCTGCGGTGTGGCAATATGTACGGACAAATTATTCCACATCGGTGCGTGGCGCACAATCGCCGCCGCTGCACCGCAAGCGCCCCATGCCCCCCGCCCGCAAACCCGCAGTGCCGCGCTATCGCAGCGTGGCCGATGCCCTGATGGGAGGCATCCTGTCGGGCAAGTTTCCGGTGGGCGCGATCCTGCCGGGCGAGACCGAAGTCGCGACCCAGTTCGCCATCAGCCGACATACCGCGCGCGACGCCATGCGCATCCTGGAACAGGCGGGCATGATCACGCGGCGGCGCCGGGTCGGCTCGATGGTGGTGAGCAACGAGTTGCCGATGCGCTACAACCAGCGCATCGAATCATTGAACGACTTATTGCAATATAGCAACGCCTCGCGCCTGAAGGTACTCGAATCAACCGAGGTGGCATTGAACGACGCGCAGGCCCAGGTCTTGCGCCTGAAACCGGGCACGCCCTGCATGTTCCTGATCGGCATCCGCTATCAGCAGCACGACAATCGCCCGTTCGCCTACTCGGAAATCTTCCTGCCGGTGACCTCGGCTGCGACCCGCGCGCAAATGCGCGATCCGCTGGCCGCCGCGCGCGAACTCACGCGCAAGGTCAACACGCCCCACCTGCAATGCATCGAGCAGACCCTGGTGGCGGAGTCGGCCACCAAAAAGCTGGCCGGCATCCTCAAGATTCGCGCGGGCGCGGCGCTGCTCAAGTCGATGCGGGTGTACTTCGGCAGCACCGGCAAGATCGCCGCCACCTCCACCACCTGGCATGCCGGCGACCTGTTCAGCTATTCCACCACGCTGACCAAATCGAACTGAAGCGCCGCGACAGGTTTGTTGCGCGACCTTCTTGCCCTTCTTGCGAAACAGCGCGGCAGGCCCCTATTGCGAAGGCTGCACCATAAAATCTGCATGAACTCTGCGCGCGCGGCCACTTATGCACAGTGCGGTCAGGTGCACTGCCGAACCGCCGGCAAAGCCACTCATGCCAGTCCTGCCGCTTTGGCCGCTGCGCGCAAGCCGTCGCGATGGTCTGGATGGGCGATGGCGATCACCTGCTTTGCCCGTTCGCGCAGGGTCTTGTCGCGCAGATGCGCCACACCCCACTCGGTGACGATACAGTCGGCGTCGGTGGCGCCCAGCGTCGCCGGGCCGTCTAAGCGCGCGACCATGCGTGAAATCTGACCGCCTTTGGCGCAAGACGGCATGGCGATGATGGCGCGCCCGCCTTTCGACACCAGCGCGCCGCGCACGAAATCGGCCAGGCCGCCAACCCCGCCCAGGTAACGGTTGCCGCCCAGTTCCGCATTCACCTGCCCAGCCAAGTCGACCTGCAGACCTGAATTGAGCGAGGTCAGCCGGCTGATCTGCGCCAGCACCTCGTGTGAATGGGTGTAGACGCCCGGGGCCATGCGCAGTGCCGGGTTGCGATGGGCGAATTCATACAGCGGACGGGTCCCGACCGGATTGCCGAGCACACTGACGCCGGCATCGACGGTCTTTTGCGAATTGTCGATCACGCCGGACAGCATCAGGCGCATCACATCGTCATTGATCAGGCCGGAGTGAAATCCCAGGTGCTTGTGGTCCGACAAGGCCGCCAGCAACGCACCCGCCAGCGACCCGACACCGACCTGGATGGTGGAGCCGTCGCCAATCAGGCCGGCCACAAAGGCGGCGATCTTCAGTTCGTCAGGGCCGGCAGGCGCGTACGACTGCTGCGCCACCGGCAGCCGGGTTTCCACCAGATGATGGATTGGCACATCGTCAGGAATCTCGCCGCCCGGAATCACCGGCGCCGCGCAATTGAGTTCGACGATCACCAGGCGGGCCCTGCGTGCGGCCTCGAACATGTAGTTGCGCCCGGCGCCCGCATACAGCTTGCCACTGGCTTCGTCGCGCACCGCCTGCATCAGCACCACGTCGGACGGGATGGCGCCGGCGGCCATGGCCGGGCCGATGCGCGAGTAATGGATCGGATAGATGGCGACCGGAGTGGTGCGGCTGATCTCGGCGGTGCGAAACAGGCCGCCATAGCTCGACAGCGACAGGCTGCCCGGCCGCATCGCTAGCGGGCTGCCACTGACGGACGCACCGATGAACACGTTCACCCCCGCCGGCAGGACCGGCGCGCCATACAGGTGCTGGCACAGCTCCACTGGCTCGCCCGCCATCTGCCCGACGACAACGCCGTCGCCGGCACGCAGAAGCGCCGAGAAATCGAGCGAGGCGTGCGCTTGCAGCGCCGGCAGGCGCCGACTGCTCACGCTACCACGCGCGGCACCGCGCGCGCGTAGTGATCGGCAATTTCAAGCCTTGTTGCCACCCACACATCGGCGCGCGCGGCCACATGCTCGAGAAAGCCGCGCAATGCCGCCACCCGTCCCGGGCGGCCAATGATGCGCAGATGGAGGCCAAGCGACATCATGCGCGGCTCGCGCTCGCCTTCCTCGTAGAGCCAGTCAAAGGTATCGATCGCATAACGCAGCCAGGCCTCCGGTGAAAATGCCGGATCGGTCCAGAACTTCATGTCGTTGGAGTCGAGCGCGTAAGGCACCACCACCAGCGGCTTGTCCTGGGTGCGGTCCCAGAACGGCCGGTCATGGCTGAAGTCATCCATGGTGTAGCGGAAGCCTTCCTCGGCCAAGAGGCGCCGCGTATTGGCGGTGGTGAGGTAACGCGACAGCCAGCCGTAGGGCCGGGTACCGGTGGTCGCAAGGGTCGTGGCGACCGCCTTGCGGATGTACTCGCGCTCTTCTTCCTCGTTCATGTGGAACTGGTGCGCCCAGCGATAGCCGTGCGAGCAGGCCTCGTGCCCACCCGCCACCATGCGCGCGGTGAGCGCGGGGGCGCGCTCGAGTGCCTGTGCGCAGGCCGTGAAGGTCGCCTTCAGTCCATGTGACTCCAGCATTTGCAGCACGCGCGGCGCACCGGCATTGATGCCATAGCGGTAGTTGCTCTCGTTGGCATAGTTGCGCACCGGCTTCTTCAGCGCAATGCCGAGTTCATCTACCGGCTCCGGATACTTGTCGCCGTCGGCGATGTTGGCTTCGGCGCCTTCCTCGACGTTGACCACCAGGGACAGGGCCAGGCGTTTGCCATCGGGCCAATGAAACGAGGGAAAGTCGGCGGCGTTCATGGTGTGTGTCGCATTTGTCCGTACATAAACAAATTATACGCAAGCGCGCGCCTTGACCGCCCACGCCCACGCTGACAGAATCGGCCCCGCGCCGGGCATTTCAGCCGCACCTCCCGGCCGAGCATCCGAAGGTCTTGTCCGAAGGTCTTGTACGAAGGTTTTATCCTAAGGTCTTACCGAAGTAGCGGCGGCGGCGCGTGTCGCTGTTTCACCGAAAGCTTGCCCCATGCGAATCTTGTCCGCCCTCCTCTGCGCCGCCATCACTTTCGCCGCCGCCATGCCCGCGGCCGTGGCCCAGGCCTGGCCGAACCGGCCGGTGCGGGTGCTGGTCGGCTTTCCGGCAGGACAGGCCACCGACGTGCTCGCGCGCATGGCGGCACAGCGCCTGGCGGACGTAACCGGGGTCCAGTTCTTCGTCGAGAATCGTCCCGGCGCGTCCGGCAATATCGCCTTCGAAATGGCCGCGCGCGCGGCGCCCGACGGCTATACCCTGCTGATGGGGTCGTCGGGCACCGCAGCGATCAACCCGGCCCTGTATGCCAAGCTGCCGTACGACATCAACCGCGATTTCGCCCACATCATGATGATGGCCGACATCCCGCAGTTGCTGGTAGTCAACCCGAATTTTCCGGTGAAGAGCGTCAGGGAACTGATCGATTATGCGAAAACCCGCCCCGGAAAAATCGACTATGCCTCCGGCGGCAACGGCATCACCAATCACCTGATCATGGAGATGTTCAAGTCCGCCACCGGCCTGCGTCTGGTGCACATCCCCTACCGCGGCGGGCCGCCGGCGTTGACCGACCTGATCGCCGGCCAAGTGTCGCTGATGTTCGAAACCACTGTAGGCGCCTTGCCGCATGTGCGCAACGGCAAGCTGCGCGCGCTGGCGATATCGCGCATCAAGCGCAGCGCCGGCGTACCGGAAATCCCGACCGTGGCCGAGTCTGGCGTACCGGGCTTCGACGCTTCGGCCTGGATCGCCATGCTGGCGCCGGCCGGCACGCCGCGCGACATTCTGTTGCGCGTCAATGGCGAGCTCAACCGCGGAATCGCCGCACCGGAAATGCGCGACAAGCTCATCGGCATGGGCGCCGATCCGGTCGGCGGCAGGCCGGAGGACTTTGCCGCCTTCCACAAGGCCGAACTGGCAAAGTGGTCCAAAGTGGTCAAGGAGTCCGGCGCCAAGATCGACTGAGACAAGCGTGCCTGACGCACGCACAGCACTATCCATCAGGTATGCGCCGCATGGCGATCGACGCCGCGCGGCTACGACAGCTTTCCTTCCACCTGTTTCCGGCGCATAGCCGTTCCCGCACATGAGCCAATCCAGCGCCAAGCCGAATCCCCTCGACGACCTGATCCGGGTGGTTACCGACACCCGCTTCGAGCATCTGCCCGCCACCGCAGTCGAGCGCGCCACCACCTTCTTCATGGACACCATCGGCGTGGGCGTCGCCGGCATTCGCGCGCCGTTCCGCGAGCAGCTGCTGGCCATGGCCGATCAATGGGGCGCCGCGCCTGTCGCATCGGTGCTGGGCAGCACCAGGAGGTTGCCGCCGGCATCCGCCGCCCTGGTCAACGGCTATCAGATCCATTCACAGGAATTCGACTGCGTCTTCGAGCCGGGAGTCATCCTGCCGATGGCGCCACTGGTGTCGGGGGTGCTTGCCCACCTCGGCGCCAAGGCGGCGCGCGGCGAGACGATCTCGGGGCGCGCGCTCATCACTGCGCTAGTGGTCGGCCTTGAGGTTTCGTGCACCTTGGCCTCGGCGGCGAAATCGGCAATGAAGTTCTTTCGGCCCGGCCCGACGGGCGGCTTTTCCGCGCTGTCCGCCATCCTGTCCCTGGAAGGCGCCAGAGCGGACCTGGCGCGCAGGGCCTATGGAATCCTGTACTCGCAAGTCTGCGGCAGCATGCAGTCGCATGAGGAAGGCTCATCGATGCTGGCCATGCAGATGGGCTTCAATTCACGCGCCGCAATCACCGCCTATGATCTCGCCTGCGCCGGCTTCTCCGGCCCGGAACGCATACTCGACGGCCGCTTCGGCTATTTCCCGCTGTTCGAGACCGAAGGCGACATGCCGGCGGCGTGGGCGCGCATCGGCAATCCGTGGAAGGTCACGCAGCTGTCGCACAAGCCCTTTCCCAGCGGCAGGGTGACCCACGGCATGGCGCACACCATGCTCTCGCTGCGTGCAAGCGAGGGCCTCTGCGCGGAGAAGATCAAGCGCGTCCACATCGAATTCCCGCCACTGGGCTTTCGCCTGGTGGGGCGGGGGGTCAAGTCCGACATGACGCCCAACTACGCGCGCCTGTGCGCCCCCTACGTGGGCGCCTGCGCGATCATCCGCGGCAGCGCCGGCCTGGCCGATTTCCTGCCGCCTGCGGTGCTCGATCCCGTCGTGGTGGCGCTCGCAGAACGCACCGTCACCAGTGAATTCGCGTGGCCCGACCCGAACGCCTTCTATCCCCAGCGCATCACCATCGAACGCAGCGACGGCCGCACCACGCTGCACGAAATCCCCTACGCCTGGGGGCACCCGGAAATGCCCCTGACGGCCGAGGAGAACCACGCCAAGTTCCGCGATTGCCTGAAATTCGCCGGCGTCGACCCGGATCGTGCCGACGCGCAACGGGTGGCAGCCGATCTCGCCGGCTTGGCCTCCATCAGCGACATTTCCGCCCTGCTCGCCGGCATCGGCGGCCTCCATCCGTAGTCCCGCCAGGTGTTGCCGAGTTAGTGCGGGCAAGTCGCGCCGCAGGTAATATGTACGGACATATGAGCCGTCCCGCCATCGGGCAGCGCGGCGCGCAATCCAGGAGATGAGCATGGACATGAAAGTGAAAGAGCGCGACCCCGCAGAAGAAAGAGCGATCCTCGACGCCATCGATGTCTGGGTCGAGAAGGAAGTCAAGCCCATCGCCAAGAAGTTCGATCTGGCCGACGAGTACCCGCACGATCTGGTCGAGCAGATGAAGGCGCTGGGCTTGTTCGGCGCCACGATCTCCCAGGAATATGGCGGCTTAGGGCTGTCGGCCTGGACCTACGCGCAGATCGTCATCAGGGTGTCATCGGCCTGGATGGCGCCGACGGGCATCTTCAATTCGCACCTGATCATGGCCTCGGCCATCGAACGGTCCGGTACCGAGGCGCAAAAGCGCAAGTACCTGCCGCTGATGGCCACCGGTGAATTCCGCGGCAGCCTGGGGCTTACCGAGCCCAATACCGGCACCGACCTGCAGGCCATCCGCACGCTCGCCAAACGCGACGGCGACCAGTACGTGGTCAACGGCTCGAAAATGTGGATCACCAACAGCATGTACGGCAACGGCACCCTGCTCTTGGTCAAGACCGACCCGAACGCCACGCCGCGTCACAAGGGCATGAGCATGCTGATCGCCGAGAAGACCGCCGGCTTCAAGGTGGTGGGAAAGATCAAGAAGTTCGGCTACCGCTCGATCGACACCTGCGAACTGCTGTTCGAGGACTATCGGGTCCCGGTCGAGAATCTGCTCGGCGGCGAAGAAGGCCGCGGTTTCCAGCAAACTGCCGGTGGCCTCGAGTTGGGCCGCATCAACGTCGCCGCGCGCGGCGCCGGCATCGCCGAAGGGTCGCTCAAGATGGCATTGCGCTATGCGCAGGAGCGCGAAACCTTCGGCAAGCCGATCTGGCAGCACCAGGCGATCCAGTTAAAGCTGGCCGAGATGGTGACCCAGGTCGAAGCGTCCAAGCGCCTGATCGAAAATGCGGCGCTCAAATACGACGCCGGTGAACGCTGCGACCTCGAATCCTCGATGGCCAAGCTGTTCGCCTCCGAAGCCGGGGTGTTCTGCGCGGGGGAAGCCATGCGCACTTTCGGCGGCTACTCGTATTCAGTGGAATACGAGATCGAGCGTTTCTACCGCGATGCGATGCTGATGTGCATCGGTGAGGGGGCCAACGAGGTCTTGAAGACCGTCATCGCCAAGCAGCTGGTCGACCGTTACCGCATCTGAAGCGCGCCCGGCGGGAGGGCGGTCGCACGGCCCGCCATGCGTTCACGCCGCCGACGCAGCGTGCAGGGTTACACCACCGCCTTGAGCCAGGGTTTGTCGGGTTCGACGGTCACCTGGTACTTGAAAAAATCGTCCCATGCCTTGAACGCCTCGACTTCTCCGGCATAGGCCAGACGGTAGCTGCCGAGCACCGAGTTGAGCGCCGACAGGCTCTGCAGCTTGGAACTGGCAGGGTTGAGCGCCTTGCCTTCGACCAGCGCGGCGCAGGTCTCGAACAACTGCTCCAGGAAAGCCTTGACGGCGGCCTGCTGTTTGTCGCCGCCGAACAGGGTCTTCTTGCCGGCCGAACTGCGCACCTCGCCCATCACCGCGATCAGCTTGCGGATCTCGCGATCAGCGCGGCCATAGCGGCTGGCCAGGCCGCGGGCAAGTACCGGATCGGCTTGCATCGGGAGTCTCTTTCCGAACTTATGACAATGACAAGTCTAGCAGCCTGCCGGATTCCCGCCAGGCTAGCGCAAGCGTTTGGCGCCGGAATTCATCAGTTCTTGCGCCCATCGATGTAATCGCCCAGACCCTGCGCATTGAGTTCGTGATCGAGCTCGAACACGCGCAGGACTTCGGCGTCCGACAGGCGCCAGCCCTGGCGGTCGCGCTCGGCTACGATGATTGCGCCGACTCCGTCCTTGAGGAACGCATGGCGCGCGGCGCCGGTCGGGCCCGCAGCCGCCGCACGGTCGGCCAGCGCGGCATGCGCGTCAATCAGGCGGTGCAAGTCGGCGGCGATGCGCGGCACGTCGGTCACTTGAGCATAGTGGGTGACATAGACGGCGCCGGGATTGAGCGCCACGATGCGGTCGACCGAGGCGTGCATTGCCGGCGGGTCGAACTGGGTCGGGCTGGATGTCGGGAAGCAGAAGCGCCGCCCGTCGGTGAGCAACTCCTCGTAGCCCAAGCCGAAGATGTCGCCCGTGAACACGTGCCCGGAAAGCGAATCGTGGATCACTACGTGATGTTTGGCATGGCCAGGTGCATCGTAAAAGCAGAGCAGGCGGCCATGAAAGTCGAGCTGGAATCGGTCATGCGCCTCGATGATTCGCTCGCCCGGAATCGGCACGATCACGCCATAGTTGCGCTCGGCCAGCTCGCGGCCGTACACCGCCACCGTAGCCGCCCACAGTTTGGCCGGGTCGGCCATGTGGCGGCTGCCGCGCGGATGCACGACCAGCTTCGCATTGGGCATCAGGCGCATGAGTTCGCCGGCGCCGCCCGCGTGGTCCAGGTGAATATGGGTCAGGATCACGTAGTCCACGTCGTGTGCGGTCAGGCCCTTGCGCGCCAGCGCTTCCAGCACCAGGGGCACCGAATGGGTGGTGGCGGTGTCGATGATGGCGGCATGGCCGTTTTGAACCATCAAGTGGATGGCGTCCAGGCGCGGCCGGTGGAAGCCGGAATCCAGCGCGGAAATGCCGAAGTCGTAGTCGGTGAGATCGATGTTCATGATGTGTGATTGGTGCGCCGCCAGCGGGTGGTGTCAATTGGTGAGGGCGGATTTTCGCCGATAATCCGTTTTCTTTCGCTCACCCGCGCACGCTTCCGTGATGGCCGACATGGACGACCTGTTCGGCGCCGCACCTGACGGCGCCGCCGACGCGGGACCCGGCGACAAGACGCGCGGGCATGGCCGTCCGATCGGCCCTGCCGCGCAGGACCCCGCAGTAAACGCAATCGGGGCCACCCTGCCTGCCGCGATCCATCTCGGCACCTCCTCCTGGTCCTTTCCGGGCTGGGCCGGCTTGGTCTATGACGTGCCGGCAGCGGAGTCGCTGCTGTCGCGCAAGGGGCTGGCTGCCTATGCGCGCCACCCGGTGCTGCGCGCGGTCGGCATCGATCGTGGCTTTTACCAGCCATTGATGGCGCCCGAGTACGCCGCCTATGCTGGACAGGTTCCGGAAACCTTTCGCTTCCTGGTCAAGGGGCCAGCCCGGGTGACGGACGAAATGCGCCGCGACGACAGCGGCCGCGGCACCGCGCCCAACCCGCATTTTCTCGATGCACAGTCGGCCGTGGACGAATTCGTCAAGCCGGCGATCGCCGGGCTGGGCGACAAGGCAGGGCCGCTTGTCTTGCAGTTCTCGCCGCTCGCGCGCCACACCCTGGCCGACGTGCCCGCCTTCATCGCCCGCCTGCATGCCTTCCTGTGGGCCATCAACAAGAAATGCGAAGGCTTCGCCAACCGGCCCCAACTGGCCGTCGAAGTTCGCAACCCGGAGTTGCTCACGCGCGATTTCGCCGCTGCCCTGAAAGACGCCGGAGCGTGTTACTGCATGGGCGTGCATGCGCGCATGCCCGCAGCCGAAGAACAGTTGCCGCTGTTGCGCGCGCTATGGCCCGGCCCGCTGGTGGCGCGCTGGAGCCTGCACGCTGGCCATGCCTATGAAGAAGCGAAGGCGGGCTATGCGCCATTCAATCGACTGGTCGACGAAGATCCCGCCACCCGCGCCACCCTGGCACGGGTGGCCGCCGCCACCGCGCGCGCCGGTTATCCGGTGACCATCATTGCCAACAACAAGGCCGAGGGGTCGGCCCCGCTGACCCTGATCAAGCTGGCCGAAGCGATTAACGCGCTGTCGGGTGCGGCGAAAAATGCAGAGACAGATGCGGCAGAAAATGCGGCGCAAGGCCCAGCTGCGGGTGCGGGTGCAGGCGCGGGCGCCCGCGACTGATCGCCCGCAAGCCCCTATTTCTTGAGCCGGTCGGCAAACTGCTTGCGGAACTTCTGCACCTTGGGCGCCACCACGAACATGCAATAGGACTGCATCGGATTGCGTGCGTAGTACTCCTGGTGGTACTTCTCGGCCACGTAAAACGTCGCCGCAGGGCTCACCTCGGTGACCGCCGGGTTGCCCCAGATGCCCGCCGCATCGATCTCGGCGATGATTGCACGCGACGTGTCGCGTTGCGCCTCGGAATGGTGGAAGATCACCGAACGGTATTGGGTGCCGACATCGTTGCCCTGCCGGTTCAAGGTGGTCGGATCATGCACGGTGAAAAACACCCGCAGAATATCGGCGAAGCTCACTACCGCAGGGTCGAAGGCCACCTGGACCACCTCGGCATGACCGGTGTCGCCGCCGCAAATGTCTTCGTAGGTGGGATTGGCCGTACGCCCGCCCATGTAGCCGGATTCGACCGATTGCACGCCCTTCAAGTCGTCGAATACCGCTTCGACGCACCAGAAGCAGCCGGCGCCCAGGGTCGCGATTTCGGGTTGAGTTGTCATGATTGCCGGGTTCCAGAGGTTGGTGGGTGGAGTGGATACGATTGAAGGCCAGGCGCGGATGCGCGCGCCGCGCTCTCAGCGATGTCGATTGATGGCATCGCGGGTTTCACGCGCGGCGCGGCGCGCGGCGCTCGCGAAATTCGCGCCACCCGAAGCATAGAGGATGGCACGGCCGGAATTGATCATCAGGCCGGCGCCGCGACTGTCCTTGCCGGCTTTCACGGTGGCGGCGATGTCGCCGCCCTGGGCGCCGATGCCCGGCACCAGAATCGGCAGATCGCCGACGATGCGGCGCACTTCAGCCAGCTCGTTCGGATAGGTGGCGCCCACCACCAGGGCGCAATTGCCGTTGCCGTTCCATTCGGTCGCCACGGTGCGCGCGATGCGCTGATAGAGACGCTCGCGCCCCTCGGGGCCGTCGACCTCGAGAAACTGCATGTCGCTGCCGCCCGGGTTTGACGTGCGGCACAGCACGATCACGCCGCGCCCTGCATGGCCGGTGTAGGGCGTGATGGAATCATGTCCAAGAAAAGGGCTGACCGTCACCGCGTCGGCGTCGTAGCGATCGAAAGCCTCGCGCGCATACTGCTCGGCGGTCGAGCCGATGTCGCCGCGTTTGGCATCGAGAATCACCGGTATGCCAGGGTAGGCTTCGTGGATATAGCGGATGATTTTCTCAAGTTCGGTTTCGGCGCGTTCGGCATGGAAATACGCGATCTGCGGCTTGAAGGCGCACACCAGGTCGGCAGTGGCATCGATGATGGCACGGCAGAATTCGGCAATCGCGCCCGGCCGGCCGGCAAGATGCGCCGGAAAGCGCTTCAGGTCGGGATCCAGCCCTACGCACAGGAGAGAGTCGTTGGTTTGCCAGGCGGCTTCAAGTTTTTGGATGAAGGTGCTCATGCGGTCATCTTGCGGGCGGCATCGGGCTCCAATGCCGCCGCATCCGGCGTCTCCGGGGAGAGCGCTTCTTCGAGGGTGAGTGCTAAGTCGCGCTCGACCAAGGTGGCAACCCTGCCGATGCCGAAATTGCGCACCGGATCGTCGGGGTCGAGCTTTTTCATCGCCATCGAGGCGTCGAAGGCGAAACGCTGGAATACATCGGCCACGCGCAGCAGCGCCGGATCGACCAGCAGCACCCAGCGCAATTCGCCCCGCGCGCCATCGACACGGCCGATCCAGCCGGCGTCGCGCAGTTGCTCCAGCAGGGTTTCGGATTCGGCAAAACCGGTGCGCAAACCCGTGCGAATCTGGCGCGGCGTGGCTCCGCCCTTGTTGCGTGCTTCGAACAGCAGGGCGAGGATGCGCATGGCGTCGGTAAAGGCCATGCCCGGCCATTTGCGCGCCTCGGCCCGTTCATAGGCCATCAACGGCCAGGTGGCGGCCACCAGTGCGCCCATCAGCGTGACCAGCCAGGAAAGGTAAACCCAAAGCAGAAAGATGGGTATGGCCGCGAAGGCGCCGTACACAAGATGATAGGTCGGAATGTTGGCGACATACATGCTCAGCAGATGTTTCATCGCTTCGAACCCGATCGTAGCGGCGGCCCCGCCGATGGCCGCGTGTTTCCACTGCACATCGCGATTGGGCACCGCGACGTAGAGCAGGGTGAAGGCCAGCATGGTCAGGCCGACCGGCACCAGGTCGAGCAGCCAGTGAGTGAACCAGCGCCCGCCCGGCAGCAGGCCGAGCGAGTTGCTCACCGCATACGATGTGATGAACAGCCCGCCGCCGATCAGAAGCGGACCGAGTGACACCGAGGCCCAGTAGATCAGGATGCGCTGCGCCAGCGGACGCGGGCGCGGCACCCGCCAGATGGCGTTCAAGGCCCGGTCGATGGTCTGCAGCAGCAACACCGCAGTGATGCCCAGCGCGAACACGCCGGCCGCGGTAAGCCCGGCAGCTTTGCTCGTGAATTCGGTGACATGGGTCATGATCGCCGTGCTCGCCTGTTCCGGCAACAGGTTGTCGACCATGAACTCCTCGAGCGCATCGCGCAGCTGATCGAAAATCGGAAACGCCGAAAACAGGCCCAGCGCGATGGTGACAAAAGGCACCAGCGACAGCAGGGTGGTGAAGGTGAGGCTGCCTGCCACCTGCGCTAACTGGTCTTCCTGCGCGCGTTTGATCAGGTAGCGCACGTAGCGGGTCTGGCGCGAATCCGCAGCCAGCCCGTGCACCACGCCTTCGACACCGCCCACGGCGCTGCCGACCGCGCCCGTTACGGCGCCGATCCCCCGATCGATCCGCTTTTCGATGCGCCGCACAACCGAAGGCTGCTTGCTCGCCAAGGTGAAAGGACTCCAGTTGGTCAGGCGACCGGCGAACACCTCGCATGGCCCGCCGATGAAGCCTTCGTATAATACCCGCGCCCTCTTGCCGTCCCGCCACGGCCTGCAGCCGGCCAGCGCGTCCTTTTAAGCAAACTCGCACCCAGCCGCCCATGCCGGATATCCTCGTCCTCTACTACAGCCGCAACGGCGCCACGCGCCGGCTGGCGGAGCATCTCGCGCGCGGCATCGAAGGCGTGGCCGGCGTTCAGGCGCGTCTGCGCACCGTACCGCCGGTGTCGCCCGTGACAAGCGTGGCGTCGCCCCCGGTGCCCGATAGCGGCAGCCCCTACGTGGAACCGTGCGATCTCGACGAGTGCATCGGCCTGGCGCTGGGATCGCCGACCCGCTTCGGCAACATGGCCGCGCCGATGAAGCATTTTCTCGACACGACCGGTGCGCAATGGCAGAACGGCAGCCTCGCGGGAAAGCCCGCCTGCGTGTTCACCTCCACTTCAAGCGCGCATGGCGGCCAGGAGTCGACCCTGCTGTCGATGATGCTGCCGCTCCTGCACCACGGCATGCTGATGGTCGGCATTCCGTATACCGAGCCTGCGCTTAGCACCACTGCGGGCGGCGGCACGCCCTACGGCGCCAGCCATGTGGCCGGCACTGGCGCCGAGCGGGCGCTTTCGGATGATGAGAAACAGTTGGCGACCGCCCTCGGGCGTCGCCTGGCCCATATCGCACTCAAGCTGGCGCGATGAACCTTTCGCTTCATCGCGCCGCCGTCGCAGCGCTGATCGCGCTGATCGGCCTGTGCACCGCCTGGGAGTTGTGGCTGGCGCCGTTGCGACCCGGCGGCTCCTGGCTGGTCCTGAAGGTATTGCCGCTCATGCTGGTGCTGCCCGGTGTACTGCGCGAGAGCAACTACGCCATGCAGTGCTCGATTCTGCTGATCTGGATCTACGTGACCGAGGGCCTGGTGCGCGCCACCAGCGACGCGGGACTGTCGGCCACCCTGGGCGTCATCGAAACGGCGCTCGCCGCACTGTTTTTCATCTGCACGGCAGCGATCCTGCGGCCGCTCAAGCAACAGGCACGAGCACTCAACAAAGGAGTCAAACCATGAACCAGATCGACCTTACGGGCAAGACCGCCGTCATCACCGGAGGCGCGCGCGGCATTGGCTACGCGGTGGCCGAGCGCATGCTGGCCTGCGGCGCGGCCGTCGTCCTGTGGGACATGACAGCCGACCGTCTGGAGCAATCCAAAGGCACCTTGTCCGCACTTGGCAGAGTCTCCACAACGACGGTGGACATTACCGACGAGGCACAGGTCATCGCCGCCGCCAAGGCGGCCGGCAAGGTCGACATCCTGGTCAACAGCGCCGGCATCACCGGGCCGAACCAGAAAACCTGGGAATACTCGTCCAAGGACTTCCTCGCCGTCCAGCAGGTGAACCTGATGGGCACCTTCCATTGCTGCAAGGCGCTGGTGCCGGGCATGATGACGCGCGACTACGGCCGCATCATCAACATCGCCTCGATCGCCGGCAAGGACGGCAACCCCAACGCCCCGGCGTACAGCGCCTCGAAGGCGGCGGTGATCGGCCTGACCAAATCGCTCGGCAAGGAACTGGCGCGAACCGGTATCCGCGTCAACGCCATCACCCCGGCGGCGGCGCAAACCGAAATGTTCGCCCAAATGACCCAGGCGCACATCGACTTCATGCTCTCGAAGATCCCGATGAACCGCTTCGTCAAGGTCGAGGAGCTGGCCGCGATGATCGCCTGGATGGCAAGCGAAGAATGCTCGTTCACCACCGGCGCTGTATTCGACATTTCCGGCGGCCGCGCCGTCTATTAAACACACACTCAAAGAGGAGATCCCATGTTCAATCGAATCGCGTGCCTTGCCCTGCTGGGCGCCGCGCTGGCGCTGGCGGGTTGCGCGGCCACCGGCGGCGGCGGCAATGTCGACATCGTGATGGAAGAGTTCAAGGTCCAGAGCGACCCGGGCATCCAGATCTACGTGCGCAACAAGCGTCCAGCCGGCATGACGCAATTCTCGCCGGCCAAAACCGTGCTGTTCGTGCACGGCGCCACCTACCCCGCCGAAACCGCCTTCGACCTTAAGCTCGACGGGCAGTCATGGATGGACTACATCGCCGGCCGCGGCTACGACGTCTACCTGCTCGACGTGCGCGGCTACGGCCAGTCGACCCGCCCGGCGCAGATGGATCGGCCGGGCAGCGAGAATCCGCCCTTCGCCGGCACCGAAGATGCGATGCGCGATGTCGACGCAGTGGTCGAATTCATCCGCAAGCGCCGCGGCGTCGAAAAGGTGAACCTGCTGGCTTGGTCCTGGGGCACGGCGATCATGCAGTGGTACACGAGCTTAAACAGCCCAAAGGTGGAAAAGCTGGTGCTCTACGCGCCGGTATGGATTCGCCAGACCGCATCCCTGGTGCAGGCGGGGCCCGGGCCGATTCCGGCCTATCGCTCGGTCAGCATGGCCTCGGCCAAAGCACGCTGGCTCACCGGCGTGCCGGAGCACAAGAAGGCGGACCTGATTCCCGCCGGCTGGTTCGAAGCCTGGTCGGACGCGACCATCGCCAGCGATCCGGTCGGCGCGAAGCAAAACCCGCCGATGCTGCGCGCACCCAACGGCGTGATCGCCGACGGCCTGAAGTACTGGGGCAACGGCATCATCCCCTGGAAGGCCGAAGACATCCGCGTGCCGGTGCTGCTCATCAAGGCGGAATGGGACCAGGACACCCCCGCTTACATGGCGCAGAATCTGCTGCCCAAGCTCACCGGCGCGCCCTACAAGCGCTATGTCGAGATCGGCGAAGGGACCCATACGGTCGTCATGGAAAAGAACCGCATGAGCCTGTTCCGTGAGGTGCAGCTGTTTCTGGATGAAACCCATCAACCTGCGAAGTAATTCCATGCCTGGCATCATCGAACAACTGCAAGGCGTCGTCGGCGCTGCGCATGTCGTCACCACCGACTTCGCGGCCTACGCCAACGACTGGCGCAAGAAGTACTACGGCATGCCGCTGGTGGTGGTCAAACCCGGCACCACCGAGGAGGTTGCCGCTGTCGTCAAG
>JAYVST010000566.1:0-2690 GCA_043775255.1 Burkholderiales bacterium | reverse complement strand
GGTGGTCTGAATCCGATCCCCAAGCAAAAACTTCTGGCTGCGCGGCAGCTTGTCGAGGGTCGGTATCAACCACAAAATGAATTGGAACATCGCCTCAAGCGCCGGCCCGGCCTTGCGGGCGGCGCCAGCGGGCGACTGCGGGTCGTCACGCTTTGCGGAAGTCATCGAGATTACGATTCAAGAGGTAAAGAAGCCAAGATGCAAGAGGTTAGAGCGTCCTGGCGAGACGGAAACCGAGGCCGCTGTTCCGGTTCGCAGGCTCGACCCTGCCGCGGAAGGCAACGCGCGCAAAGTCGGCGGAGTCGCCCCAGGAGCCGCCACGCAACACCCGCACACCACAGGCTGCACTGCTTCGCGGCCGCACGTCCAGCGAGGCGCCCTCGTAACTCGGTTGGTAGCAATCATCCGTCCATTCCCATACGTTGCCAATCATGTCATGCACACCGAACGCGTTGGCGGGGAAACTGCCCACAGGTGCAGTTTGCTTGCTGCTCCAACGACTTCCAGATTCACGAAAATTCGCCTGATTCGCGCCTGGCTCGTCGCCCCACGGGTAGCGTGACGTCGCACCCGCGCGGGCAACATACTCCCACTCTGCTTCGCTCAGCAGTCGATAGTACTTGCCGGTCCTTTTCGAAAGCCATGCCGCGTAGGCTTGCGCGTCGTCCCAACTGACATTCATCACGGGCTGCCGGCCACGCCCCCAACCGCTGTCCTCCGGGCGCCGCGTGCAGCCGGCCGCCGCAACGCAAGCGTCCCACTCCTCGAAGGTGAGCTCGAACTTGCCGACCGCAAATGGCTGCCGGACTTCGACTGGCCGCTGCGGCCCTTCGTCGTCGTAACGCCCTCTTTCGCTTTTGGCCGAGCCCATGACGAAACTGCCGGCGGGGATCACGACCATTTCCGGGCATTGGTCACAGTCGCGCAGCACCTGCCCCGGCTTGTAGCCTGCAACCGGCGCAGCCGCTTGCAGGCCACCGAACACGCGCAGGAACGGGCGATTTGCGTCGGCGCCGTAGCTGTCAATGCCCAACCCGTCGATTTCCAGCAGCCGCAGTTGCGCCAGACCGTCTAGCGGCGCCAGACTCTTGATTTTGGTTTTCGAAACATTGAGGTATTGGAGGTTTGCCATGCGCGACACCGGCGCAAGGTCGGGCGCCGCAGTACCGGCAATGTCAAGCCGCTCCATTTGCGTCATGCCTCCAAGCGGCGCCAGGTCATCGACCCGCACCGCGCCGGCAACGCCAAGCTCACGAAGCTTCGTCAGGCGAGCCAAGGGTGCCAGCGTGCGGACGTCAAGGCCGGTGGCGTCAAGCGACCAGAGACTGGTCAATCCGCCAAGCGGAGCCAGGTCGCTCGCTTGTGTGCCGGCAATGCTCAGTGACTCGAGGCTCGCAAGTCCTGCCAAGGGCGCGAGATCCGCAACCCTGGTACGTGAGACGTCAAGCCGGACCAGTTTCTTCAAGTCCGCAAGCGGGCCGAGGTCGGAAATCGCAGTCCCCTCGAGATCAAGCCTCAACCCCCTGACACTATCTCCAACGCCGACCCTCAACAGGTAAGGCGCCGCATTCTGCAAAACTGACTGAACGTCTCCGCCAGTGGCTTTGCGCGCCAGCGATACCCCGATCAGCCCCGCTTCATCGACACTCTGCGCAACATCGACACCCAGCTTTTCAAGCGCACTGCGCGCCTCTTCCTGTGCCTTGAGCGGCGCAACCGCCACCTGGTAGTACACCCCGCCGCCCGCAAGCCCCATCACCAGCAGCGCCACGGCCGCATAACTGAGCCGCCGCGCCTTGCGCAGGGCCTGGCGTGGCCGGCTCTTGCGCACCCAATCGGCATCGAACAAGCGCGCGTAGATCGGGCTGCGCACCGCGAGCACACCATCGGCATCGCGCTTGACCAAGCCCGAAAGCTTGAGGTTCACATAGGCCGGGTTGGCCGGCTGGTCGGGCTCGCGTGTGCCGTTGAGGATGCGCTCATAGAGGTCGAGCGAATCGGCGCCGCCGTCGGGGCGCTCGCCGAGAAAGCGCTGCACCTGCTCGAAGTGGGTGTCGCCGCGCAGGCGCTCCAGGCTGGTGTAGGTGTTTTCGACCAGTGCGTCCACCGCCGCCGGTTCCGCCACCTTGGCGCGACGCAGTTCGTCGCACAGCCACATGGTGAGGTAGGGCTGGCCGCCGGTCCAGTGCAGCACGCGGCCGAGCAGCACCTGGGCGTTGAGCGGGTCGTCGCTCAGGCGACGCGCAAGCGGAGAGAGGTCGTCGTGGCCGGGGTCGAAATCGCCCAGCCAGAGGGTGCGGCCGATGTTGTAGGGCGTGGTGCGGCGCGCCTTGATGAGTTCATTCGGCGTGGCCACACCCACCAGGCAAAACGACAGGCGTTTGAACAAGGCCTCGCGCGGCCGGATGGTGTACATGCTGCGAATGGCGGTGAAAAGATCGTCGGTGAAACCAAGCTTTGCCGATTCCAGCGTGGAATCGATTTCGTCGAGCACCACCACGACCTGCCCGGCGGCTTTTTCCAGCACGAGGCGGAAAAAGTCCATGAACACCTGGCCGTTGGCCTTGCTTTCGTTCTGCGCCCAGAACGCGGCGAGGTCTAATCCGAGTTCGAGTTCGCGGGCAAGGTCGTCGATCAGGGAGCTGAAATAGCGCCGTGCGTCCGGCTCGTTGCGCAGCCTGGAAAGGTCG
>JAYVST010000565.1:0-13205 GCA_043775255.1 Burkholderiales bacterium | reverse complement strand
CGGCCACGCCGAGGGTCGTAGCGCCAGCTTCGATGCGGCGCAGTACCTCGCCAACTATGCCGACCTCGCTGCCGCCTTCGGCACCAACCAGATCGCCGCAGAGGTGCATTACATCGCCGCCGGTTTCGCCGAGCAGCGCACCGACCTGAAGCTGGTCTTCATTGGCACGACCGGCAATGACACCCTCGCCGGCAACGGCGCCGACAACGTGATCGACGGCGGCGCCGGCAACGATACCCTGTACGGCGGCCTGGGCAACGATTCGCTTACCGGCGGGGCAAACGACGACCGGTTTGTCTTCAACACAGCCTTGAACGGGGCGACGAATGTGGACCGCATCGTCGATTTCACGCATCTGGTGGACAAGCTGGTGCTGGAGAACGCGATCTTCACCGCGCTGCAGGTCATTCCGGGCGCGCTCGATCCCGCCAGCTTCGTCGCCAACGCCACCGGCACGGCCGAGGACGCGCTCGACCGCGTGGCCTACAACAGCGTCACCGGCATGCTCTCCTATGATGCCGACGGCAGCGCTGCGGGAGTGGCGGTGAACTTTGCGAACCTGGCCTCGCATCCGGCCCTGACGGCGGCGGACTTGTTGGTCGTTTAGGGCGGCACACTGCCCCGCAAGCGCCGTGCGGCCGGCGGCCAGCGCGACGCCCAAAGGCCTGGTTGCACTATTCGTACTGCGCCGGAAACGCAGGCACCGCGGTCGCGACACGGCGTATCTTGCGCAGCACCGCAGGCGCCAACTGCGGCGCTGCGGCGGCAACAAACGGATCGGCCGCAGCGCCGCTCGGGGTCACACTGCGGTTCGCCATCGCCCAGTCGACGCCCATGCGCAAAAAACCCTTGAGTTCGGCCGGCACCGCAGCCACGAAAGCGTCGTCGAGCGGATACGCCGGCATCGCCTCGACGATGGCGCGCATCAGCAGCAGGCCCTGCGCCTGGTCCTTGGGTTTCTTGGCCGCCTGCCGCCGCGGCTTTTGCGAAAGCCACAGTTTGTGCAGTGCCATCCAGCGCGGGTCCGGCGCCGTCACCGGCGCAGGCGTGCCGTCGGCCGCGCCGATCACATGACGCAGCGGTCGCCCCAGCAGCAGCCACTCCTGCTCGGCCATGCCCGCGATCGGCACCAGGTCGTCCGGTGGAAAACTCGCCAGCGTCGAGGGGGCCGCGAGGATTTCCACTTCGTACTTGCCGGAAACCGCCTGGAAGCCGCGCTCGGTGTTCTTGGTGTACAGCGGATCGACCTCGCGCAGTGTGCCGAGCAAGGAGACCGGCGCGGTCGATTGCAGTTGCAGCGCGTCCAGGCCGCGCCAGGCAAGATCGAAATCCTGGGTCGCATCGAAGCCGCGGAAGATCCGCCTTCCCGCCTCCACTTCATACGCGGACATCGCGATCGTGCCCACCACCAGCAGCAAGGGGCCGAGCATGCCCTTGATGTCGAAGCGGCGCAGCAGCCGCGCAGCCGGCGAAGGTGCCAGACCGAGACCGAGCGCACGCGCCACCCTGGCGAACCTGGCGCTCTCCGCCAGTGCGCGCGCATGCCGGGCCACTGCGGCCGCCTTGCCTTGCTGGAACGCGACCCTGCGCGCCACGCTCGCGGGTGAGCGGCGACCGAGCGATTTCTCAACAAGCGGCGCGGCGCTGACGCGGTGGTAGAGGTACTGCTTGCCCGCCACCACCTTCCAGCGCATGCTGCCCTTGTATGCGCCCTCGATCTCGCGCGCCGCCTCGACCCACTGCCCGTAATACGTTGCCAGGTTGGCCAGCGCGCGATTCTGCTCGTCGTCGAAGCGGGTCACGATTACCTACGATTATTTGAATTTACGAATATTGTAGGTAATTATCTACAATATGTCACGATCTCTGTTTTTATAGGTAACGTCGCCAGACTGCGCCAACGTCGCGGAATGCATGGCGCAAGCGGCGACAACGCGACCATCCCACGCGCCCATTCGCGGCACGCATGCGCGCCGGCGCGTTGCGCAAGCACCATGCGCCCGACAACTGCGGTGCTCGCGGCGGCGGATTTCTTCGTGCTTTGACGGCTGGCAAGGTGGCCGGCCCGCATTGCCATGCGCCGGCGGACTTCGCCTGCGCGAACACGCCGGTCGACCTACTTTTCCTTCATCGAACGGTTCACGCTGTCGACCAGAGGGTCGAGCAGATAGCGCAGCGCGGTACGCTCGCCGGTGACGATCTCGACCTGCGCCTGCATCCCGGGCGCCAGGGTCATGCCGCCGGCGGCGTGCAGTTCCTCGTCCGGCACCTCGACGCGCACCTTGTAGTACGAACGGCCGTTCTTCTCGTCCTTGAAGGTGTCCGACGAGACCTGCGTCACCGTGCCCTTGAGGGTGAAGTAACGCCTGACCTTGTAAGCCGTCAGGCGCACCCGCGCCGGCAGGCCGGCCCGCACCACGTCGATGTAGTCGGGCGCGAGCTGCGCCTCCACCACCAGACGGTCCGAAGACGGCGTGATGTCGAGGATCTGCCCGCCCGCTGGCACCACGCCACCCACGGTGGTGTACTTGAGGCCCTGCACGGTGCCTTCCTGCGGCGCGCTCAGGCGCGTGCGCGCCAGACGCTCGCGCGCGACGCCCATGCGCTCCAACGCGGCGGCATGCGCCTCCTGCGCGCGCCTGAGCTCCTCCAGCAGGTTGCTCATCCAGTCGCCCTTGAGTTTGGCGATCGCCGCTTCGGCGTCGCTGATCTTCTGCCGCGCACGCGCCGCCTCGGCCTGGTTCTCGGCGATGGCGGCGGCGGTCTCGGACTTGCGGCTTTCGAGCTGCAGGAGGCGCGGCTTGGCGATGAAGTTCTTGTCGTACAGGTCCTGATTGATGCGCGACTCCTCGACGGCGTAGTCGGACAGGCTGGCCAGGTGGGTGGCCTTGGTCTCCCAGCCTTTCAGTTCGGTGCGGGCGTCGCGGACGCGCTGCTGCAGTCCCTCGATATCCTTGGCCAGCGAGGCGCGCCGGGCGTCGAACAGGCGCGCCTGGTTGCGCACGCTCTGGTTCGCGGTGGCCAGCGGCGGCAGGGCGGCGCCGTCACGCTCGGCGGTGAGACGCGCCAGCAGCGCCGCCTGCGCCGCCTCGTCGGTGGCGGCGATCGACAATTGCGCGCGCGCCTCGGCGTCGTCGAGTTGCAGCAGCAGCGCGCCGGCGGCGACCTGGTCGCCGTCCTTGACGGCGATGGCGCGGATGATCCCGCCTTCGAGATGCTGCACCGTCTTGGTCTTGCCTGCGGGGATGATCTCGCCGGGCGCGATGGCGCCGGAATTGATCGGCGCCATCCCGCCCCAGAGCAGAAACAGGCAGAGCGTGAAGAGCGTGACGCCGAGCACGGACAGCGCCGGGCCGCGAAACGAAACCGGAACCGCCGGGGAAGGCAGGGCGAGATCAGACGACATTGGCTTTGCGGGCGACCAGTTGCGGCTGCAGGCGCTGCATGACGTCCTGGCGGTTGCCGAATTCCTTCAATTCGCCGTCCTGCAACACCGCCAGCAGGTCGGCCTGCGCCAGGATCGAGGGGCGATGGCTGATCACCACCAGCGTGGCGCCGCGCGCGCGCGCGCGCTCCAGGCTGTGCAGCAGTGCCGCCTCGCCCTCGGTGTCGAGGTTGGCATTGGGCTCGTCGAGCACGATCAGATTCGGCGCGCCGAACAGCGCGCGCGCCAAGCCGATGCGCTGGCGCTGGCCGGCCGAAAGCGCCGCGCCGGCCAGCCCGACGCGGGTGTCGTAACCATCCTTCAGGCGCAGGATCATCTCGTGCGCGTCGGCCCCCTGGGCGGCGGCGATGATGTCCTCGTCGCCGGCTTCAGTGAAGCGGGCGATGTTTTCGCGCACCGTGCCGTTGAACAACTGCACGTCCTGCGGCAGGTAGCCGCAGGCGCGCCCGAAGTCCGCGCGGTTCCACGATTGCACCTCGGCGCCGTCGACCCGCACCGTGCCCGAGCGTGCAGCCCACACGCCGGTGATCAGGCGCGCCAGGGTCGACTTGCCGGCCGCCGAGGGTCCGATCAGCCCGAGGAACTTGCCTTCGTCGACACGAAACGAAAGGCCCTTGAGGGTCGGCCGGTCCGCGCCCGGCGGGATGTAGATCACGCGGTCGAACTCGAGGCGCCCGCGCAGCGCCGGCAGGTGCATCGCCGGCTGCGCCGCCGGCGCCTTGAGAATCTCCTCCAGCCGCGCCAGGGCCACGCGCACCACCGTCCATTGACGCCCGGCGCCGATCAGCAGTTCGAGCGGCGCCAGCGCGCGCGCGGTGATGATGTTGGCCGCGATCATCGCCCCCAGGGTCAGCTCGTCGCGCGCGGCCAGGTAGGCGCCCAGGCAGGTCAGCGCAACATTGAGCAGGAGCCGGACACCCTTGGCCAGCCCGGCCAGAACGCCGGCCACCGTGGCGGCCTGCGACGCTTCGCCCAACGACGGCAACTGCGCGCCGTTCCAGTGGCGCCATGCCGCCTCGCCCGAGCCGTGCGCCGCCACCACGTCGGCCGCGTGGGCCAGGCCGTCGATGCGCTTTTGCGCCTCCAGCGCCGCCGCAGCAGCGGCACGCGTGCGCGGCGCTACCATGCGCTCGTTGCCCCAGGTGATCAGGAGCAACAGCGCCATCCCCAGCACCATCGCGTGGCCCATCCACGGATGGATCCAGTACACCACGCCGAGGAACACCAGTGCGAACGGCGCGTCGGCGATCGCCACCAGGCCCTGCGGCGCGGTGGCGAAGCCGCGCACTGTCGCCAGGTCGCGCAGGGGCTGCAGGGAGCGGTCGGCCACCCGGCTGGCGCGCAGCAGGATCTCGTCGAACAGGCGTCGCTCGAATCCCAGCGCGAGGCGGTTGGAGACACGCAGCAGCACCTGGCCGCGCAACGCTTCCAGCACCACGCTGGCAAGCAGCGCCAGCACCACTGCCAGGGTGAGCACCCATAGGGTATCCATGCTGCGCGAGAGCAGCACGCGATCAAAAATCTGCAGCGAATAGATCGGCAGCGCCAGCAGCAGCAGGTTGGTGGCGATGCTTACCGCCACCACCAGCCAGAGACCGTGGCGCACCGAGTGCCGGAACTGTTCGATCGGGCCGGGGGCGGACATGCGCGCAGGATACCAGCACCGACCCGGCACCGACCTCGTCAATTGTGATTGTTTGTCGAGCGACATTGCCCTGGCCCGCGTGCGCGATAAGAAGAGGGAACGGCGTCAGCGCAAACGCAATCGCCGTGTCAACCCACGGCCACACGGGTCCGGCACGCCGCCCGCCCGGCGCCGGGATAGCGCGCCGGAGCAGGACCGCGCCGAACTACTTCCCGCCTCCCGACAGCAGGCGGCGGATGAAGCTGGCGATGGCGCGATTGAGCGGCAGCACGTCGATGCGCAATGAATCGAGGTAGGCCTGCTGCCGCACCATCACGCCGTCGCCCAGCAACACGTCCGTGCCGGCCGGTCCGATGCGCCGCCGCGCGTCGGCCGCGGCAACCGTCACGGCCCAATCGCCCGCCTCCGTCGACCCGGGCGCCGCGGCGGCAGCCTGCAGCACATGGCTGCCGGTCGCCAGCGTGCGGGCTTGGTTGAGGGCCAGGTTGACGGCCAGCACCGGCTCGGCCAGCACGATCACCACATGGCGTGCCTCGTTGCCGTCGACCCGCATCAGCGCGAAGCGCGCGCCTTGGCCGGCGGACACCACCAGGCCGGGGCCAAGTTCGATCTGCAACAGAGCGGATGCGACGCGGATATCGGCATCGACCAGACCGCGCGCCGTCGCGGCGATGTCGGCTTGGCCGTGGATCACCACGACCTCATGCGCGCGCGCAGGCTGCGTCAGCGCGCAGGCGCACAGCGCTGCGCACCACGCTTGACGCAGCGGGGCGCTCACCAGTCCCTCCGCAGTTCGAGCGCCAGTTGCCGGCGGCGGAACGCGATCAGCGGGATGTTCGAATCGTTCTGTTCCACGATGACCTTGGGCGCCAGGCTCCACCCAGGTTGAAAACGCCAAGTGTAGGCCAGTGAAAGCAATGACACCTTGTCCTGGCGCCGGGCGACGAACAGGGCGCTGTCCACCAGATAGGTGGAGCGGATCCGGCCCAGGCCGATGCGCAGCAACCCATCGCTGCGCGGCGCCCAGGTCCATTCGATCGCGTAGGCGCTGAAGTCGCGGTCGAGGTCGCGGATCTCGCCGCCGGACCGCTCGGCGCCGATGCGCGTCGACAGCGCCAGCCCGCTGGCCGCATGGCGCACGCTCGCCTCCGCCGCGCGATCCTCGGTGTGCACCCCGTTGAACAGCGGAAACTTGCTGCTACCGTGGATCACGCCGATACGTGCTTCAAGGCCAGGCGACGCCTCAACGCCGACGCCGAGCGAGACTTCCTGCCGGTCGAGCAAGCGAAAGCGGCCGATGCGGCGTTGCGCGACGGTGGCGGCGCCGCTCAGTCGCCAGGCGCCGAAACGCGCCTCCGCTCCCACCCAGGCATTGACGCTCTGCGGCAGATAGGCCGCCTCGGCCAGGTTGTAGCGCGCCGCTCCGGCGACACCCGCATTGAGCGACAGCACCGGCGTGAGCGGGCGCGCCCCCGCCAGCCCGCCTTCGAGCCCGAGATAGTCGCTGGCGCGGCGCACCAGGAGCGGACTCAAGGCCAGGCTGCGGTAGTTGATCAGCGGCAGTTCGATGGTGTCGCGCGCGGTGGCGCTGTTGATGTTCGAGTCCCGGCCGGCTTCGAGCGCCAGCCAGCCTGCGTGCTGGACTGCCGATCCCGCGCGCGACCACCAGGGGCGGCCGCCGAGTTGCGCGGTGGCCGGCATTTCATAGCCGGCCGCATCGACCTGCAGTTCACGCAAGGCACGCACCAGCAAGTCGCGCACCGCGCAATCTTCGGGCGCCGCGGCGGCCATTCGCTGCAACAGCAACAAGGCTTGCGCGCGCTGCCCGCCATCGAGCAGCGCGCGCGCCTCGGCAACCGCGCCGTCGGCAGCAAGCGCGCCGTCCGCTGCGATCGGGCAGTCGGCCGCCCATGCGGTGAAAACGCACATGCCGCACACCGCAACGCCAACGGCGCGCGCCAGCGACAACCAGCATCGACCGATCGTAGCCCACCCATCGAGCCGCCCATCTCCCATCGGTCAGCACCTCAACCTGCTGCGGTCGCGCGGCGGCGGCTCGAGACGCGCATTGCGAACGCATACAAGAACGCATACAAACATGTCATTTGCATAACACATACGTGGCAGGCGATGACATCGGCATGAGATTCGCGATGACACCGTCATCAGCTTCCGCGCATTCCACGCCGCAAACGCCGACTATAGCGCCGCGCACGCAAACGCAGCGCGCCCGCGAACATCAATATTGATTACACGCGCCCTTGTATTAGGGATATCCAGTGTGTAGGATCATCTGGTCACGCGCACCGTTGCAACACGCATGGACGCGTGCATGACAAGTGAAGACGCGGAGGCGTCATCACACGAGATCAACGGACTCGGTTCAGGGGAAAAGACATGAGCATCATCACCGGCAGCTTTTCGAGCCTGCAGAAGTCCCAGTTCGACGCTTTCGCTTCAGCCATCCAGACGGTCACCCTGCCGCGCACCGAGCTGACCGCGATCGCCGACGGGCTCGACTTCGGCACGGTCGAGGAAGTGTCCCTCTCCAGCACCTTCTACGACCTCAACATCTTCAGCGTCGTGCACGCGCAGGTCGGCAAGATCACCTATTCGGGCAGCGGATTCGTCACCGGCGGCTGGGACGGCAACCCCGCCACCATCACCGCCGGCACGATCGGCTTGTCCACTGTCATCACTCGCATCCTGATCAGCGACAACGCCGGGCGTGACCTGATGTCGTATCGCGGCAGCCTGTCGGGCATGCAGATCGTCAACACCAGCACCGATGCCGGCACCTTCAACGTCACCGAATTCCAGATCGGCGGCACCGGCGTCGGCGCCATGGTCCTGGCCAAGGGCAGCCTGACGCTCGCGGTCGGCACTGCGGGCCTGACCACCGGCAATCTCTCGGGGCAAATCAGCGAATTGACGTTTTTCGTCCGCAACGGCGCCGAGGCCTACAAGTTTTCGCTCACCGGCAACCTCACGCCCACCGCCTCCTTCGTAGAACACGCCAACGACACTTTCAGCAAGATTTCTTCCAGCCTGACGGGCGAAATCAACGGCTTGTCGATCACCCGTATCACCTACACCGACAGCACCGGCGCGGTCGAGAACGGGCAGACCAGCCTGCTGAACGCGACCGAGCTGCACCTCGATTCGCACGACGTCGAAGCCCTGCTCACTGCGGTGAGCGGCCCCTGGGGACCCGACCTCGACTTCGGCGCCGCGGGCGGCACGCCCGGCCATGTGACCACCACGCTTTCCTCCGGCCCGAATTTTGCGCACAGCGCGGCCCTGCAGGAAGACGGCAAGATCGTGGTGGCCGGCAACACCAGCAGCGACGGCGTCAACTTCGGCCTCGCGGTGGCGCGCTATAACAGCGACGGCAGCCTCGACACCTCGTTCGACGGCGACGGCAAGCTGTTCATCTCCGGCACCGCCACCAGCGTCTTCGCCAACGATGTGGTGGTGCAGTCCGACGGCAAGATCCTGGTCTCGGCCGGTACGAACTCAGCCGGCGTCGGCTCGAAGATCCTGCTGGTGCGCCTCAACCCGAACGGCAGCCTCGACACAAGTTTCGATGGCGACGGCCGCCAGGAACTGGCCACCGGCTTCTTCGCGCGCGCGATGGTGCAGCAATACGACGGCAAGACCCTGGTGGCCACCGACGGCTTCCGCGTCACCCGCTTCAACGCTGACGGCAGCGTCGACAACAGCTTTGGCAGCGGCGGCACCGTCGTGCCGGCGGTGCCCTTCGCCACGGTTTCCGACATGCAGTTCCAGTCCAACGGCAAGATCGTGCTGGTCGGTGCTGCCAACAACCTGGGCCAGGGACTGTTCGAGCTGGTGCGCCTGAATGCCGACGGTTCGCTCGACGCCTCGTTCGGCAACGGCGGCGTCGCCAATATCACGGTCGGGGCGAGCGCCAGCGGCAACGTGTCGCGCGGCCTGCTGGTTCTGCCTGACGACCGCATGGTCGTCACCGGCAGCGTGCATGAATTCAACCCGTTTTCGACCACCTACACCATTCCGGTGGTGCGCCTGACGGCAAACGGCGCGCTCGACTTTTCCGGCGGGGCCAATCCGCTCGCCATCCTGGGCGCGAACACCGCCGATGTCGGCTATTCGGCCGTCTACGACCCCGTCACCGGCCAGGTCATCGTCGGCGGCGCCGACGGCGATCGCGGCATCGTCGCCGGCTACAACGGCGCCGGGCAGCAAGTCTGGCACACGGTGACCGACTTTCCGGGCAACTCGACCAACGGCCGCCTGCTGCGCACCACGGGCGGCGACCTGATCTTCGTTGGAACCAATTCCACCGCAGCGGCCTCGCGCGACTGGGTAGTGGGCAAGCTGGTCGCCTCCGACACCACCATCGACCAGGTGCTGCTCAAGGGCAGCGACCAGATCGACCTGCAGTTCGATGCCGGCATCGACACCCATGGCTATACCGGCAACGACACCCTGGGCGGCGGCATCGGCGCCGACACCCTGGCCGGCGGCGCCGGCAATGACAGCCTCACCGGCGGTGACGGCAACGACCGCATGAGCGGCGGCGCCGGCAACGACACCCTGAGCGGCGGCAACGGCGCCGACACCGCGGTCTTCGCCGGCGCACGCGCCGACTACACGATCGTCGCGCTTGGCAACCAGACCTATACCGTCACCGACAACAAGCCGGGCGACGGCGACGACGGCAGCGATACCGTTGTCAATGTCGAGCTGCTGCAATTCGCCGACCAGTTGCAAACGCCTGGCGGCGGCGCGCTGTACACCTATTCTTCGCTGGCCAATGGCAGCGCCGTCGCCTTCGACCCGACACAAAATGCCCTTCTGATCGACGGCGGCCTGTCGGCGCGCAATGTCAAGGTGCATGCGCCGAGTACCGGCCCCTTGGCCGGGCGCGAAATCCGCGTCGACCAACTCGATGCGCAGGGCATGGTGGTCAAGTCGGTGAGCCTGGTGTTCTCGGCTGCCGCCGACAGTACCAATATTTACAAGCTCACCGGCGCCAACCTGATGTTCGGCGACGGCTCGCTGCTGCTCGCGGGAGACGCGACCGTCGGCACCGCCGATGACGGCGCCACGGCAACGCTCAACGGCGCTACCGGCAACGACGTGCTGACGAGCTTCGGCGGCAGCCAGACCTTGAACGGCGGCGACGGCAAAGACTATCTGCTGACCAAGGGCGGCGTCAATGGTAGCGCCGGCGGGTCCGGCGCCGACGTCTTCAACGGCGGCGCCGGCACTGACACACTGGAATTGGGTGCGGTGGCCGGGCTTACCGGCTACACCACCAACCTGTTGACCGGCACCGGCACGGTGGTGGGCGCCAATCCGTCTTCGTTCACCCTCTCCGGCATCGAAAGCGTGATCGGCTCGGCCGGCAACGACACCCTCACCGGCGGCTACGCGCCAGGGCCCGGCGTCTATGTCGGCATGCGCAGCGACCCCAACCAGACCTTCGAAGGCATGGCGGGGAATGACACCATCAATGGCGGCTCCAACCTGCCCAACGAACTGGGCATCGTCAGCTATTTTCACTCGCCCGCCGCTGTCAATGTCAACCTCGCCACGGGCATCGCCAGCGACGGATGGGGCGGCACCGACACGCTCTCCAACATCGACCTGGTGACGGGCAGCGCGTTCAACGACGTGCTCACCGGCGGCAGCGCCAGCTCCCAATTCGTGCCGGTCGGATGGTTCGAGCAGTTCGAAGGCGGCGCCGGTGACGACACCATCAATGGCGGCAACGGCACCGACCGCGCCACCTACCAGAACGCGACCGGCGCGGTCACCGTCAACCTTCTCACCGGCCGCGCCAGCGGCGCCGACGGCAACGACGTGCTCATCAACATCGAGCAGATCCGCGGCTCGGCCTTCAACGACACCCTGATCGGCGACGCCAACAACAACAGCGTCGAAGGCCTGGGCGGCAACGACACCATCGACGGCGGCAGCGGCTTCGACACCGTGCGCTACACGCGCTCGCCCGGCGCGGTCAACGTCACCTTCAGCAATATCATCTTCGGCGCCGGCACCGCGCAGGACGGCTTCGGCGGCTTCGACACCTTCACCAACATCGAGGCGGTCGAGGGCTCGGACCAGGCCGACGTGCTCACCGGCGGCATCGCCAACGAAACCTTCACCGGCAACGCTGGTGACGACACCATCGACGGCGGCGCCGGCGCCTTCGACCAGGTCAGCTACGGCTCGTCGCGCAGCGCCGTTACCGTCAATCTCGCCACCGGCCTGGCCACCGATTCCTGGGGCAATACCGACCATCTGGTGAATATCGAAAACATTTTCGGCACCAGTTTCAACGATAGCTTGACCGGCAACGCCGTCAACAACAACATCAATGGCGGCTTCGGCGACGACACGCTCACCGGCGGCGCCGGCAACGACTTTCTGCAGGGCGGGGTCGGCAACGATGTCGCGGTGTTTTCCGGCGTCAAGGCCAACTACACGGTGGCGCAACTGCCGAACAACACCTGGACCGTCACCGCGTTGACCGGCACCGACGGCGTCGACACCGTGGTCAACGTCGAAACCCTGCAGTTCACCGACCAGAACCAGTTCCTGCAAAACGGCTTCGTCTACACCTATTCGCAAATCGCCAACCACTCGGTGCTGTTGTTCGACCCTGCGCAGGACAGGCTGCTGGTCGACGCCAGCGTGTCGGCGGGCGCCTTTGATTTCAAGCTCTTCACCAGCGGCCCCACCGCGGGGATCGAACTGGAATTGCAGCAAACCAACCGCGGCAGCAACGCGACCATCAAGGACATCTCGCTGGCCTTCACCGGCGTGGCCGCCAACAGCAATTTCTACAAGATCGCCGGCAGCAACATAAGCTTCGCCAACGGCTCACTCCTGCTCTCCGGCGACAACACCACCGCCACCACCGACGACAGCAGCAGCGCGGCGCTCACCGGCGGCAGCGGCGACGACGTCCTGATCACCTTCGGCGGCAGCCAGAGCCTGAACGGCGGCGACGGCAACGACCGCTTCGTCACCTACGGCGGCCAGGCCGGCGCCAGCGGCGGCGGCGGCTCCGGCGCCGATGCCTTCCTCGGCGGCAACGGCAACGACACCCTGCAACTGGGCGCCGTGGCGGGCCTCACCGGCTATGCGGTCAATCTGCTGGCAGGCACTGGAACGGTCGCGGGCAGCAATCCGTCCGCCTTCACGCTCTCCAGCATCGAGACGGTGATCGGGTCCGGCGGCAACGACACGCTGACCGGCGGCTACGCGCCCGGCCAGTTCCTCGGCCTGCGCACCGATCCGTTCCAGAACCTCGAAGGCATGGCAGGCAACGACACCATCGACGGCGGTTCGGCGAATGTCGATGAATTCACCAGCGTCTTCTACGCACGTTCGCCCGGCGCGGTCAATGTCAATCTCGGCACTGGCGTCGCCAGCGACGGCTGGGGCGGGTCCGATACGCTGGTCAATGTCGACGCGGTGATCGGCAGCGCGTTCAACGATGTGCTCAGCGGCGGCGGCAGCAGCACCCAGATTACCGCGACCTATGGATTGTTCGAATCCTTTGAGGGCGGTTTGGGCGACGACACCATCGACGGCGGCATCGGCAACGACCGCGTCGGCTACCAGAACGCCGCCGGCAGCGTCACGGTCAACCTCGCCGCCGGCACGGCGACCGGCGCCGACGGCAACGACGTCTTGCGCAACATCGAGCAGGTGCGCGGCTCTGCCTTCAACGACACGCTTACCGGCGACGCCAACAACAACCAGTTCGAGGGCATGGCCGGCAACGACACCATCGACGGCGGCGCCGGCTACGACAGCCTGCGCTACAACCAGGCCACCGGCGTGGTCACCGTCACCTTCAATGGCGTCGGCTCGGGCACCGCCAGCGATGGCTTCGGCAATACCGACACTTTCAGCAATATCGAAGAGATCCAGGGATCGGACCAGAACGACACATTCACCGGCGGCGCCGGCAACGAGACTTTCTACGGCCTGGCCGGCAACGACAGCATGAACGGCGGCGCCGGCTACGACCGGGTCAGCTACAGCAACGCACGTCAGACAGGTGTCACGGTGAACCTGGCTACCGGCACGGCCACTGACAACTGGGGCGGCACA
>JAYVST010000564.1:0-3651 GCA_043775255.1 Burkholderiales bacterium | reverse complement strand
CGAGCCGGAATTGAAACCCACCCGATACTACGTGCCCGACCAACCTTGAGGCAGCACCCATGCTCGACATGCCGCCGTTGCAGTTCGCCCACGTCAACGGCATCCGCATGGGCTATTACGAAGCCGGGCCGGTGTCCGACGCGCCGCCGCTGGTGCTGTGCCACGGTTGGCCGGAAATGGCGTTTTCCTGGCGCCACCAGTTGCGCGACTTGGCCGCCGCCGGCATCCGCGTGATCGCGCCCGACCAGCGCGGCTACGGCGCGACCGACCGGCCAGAGGCGGTCGAGGCCTACGACCTCAAGCACCTGACCGGCGATCTGGTGGGCCTTCTCGATCACCTCGGCATCGACCGTGCGATCTTCGTCGGCCACGACTGGGGCGGCTTCATCGCCTGGCAGATGCCGCTGCGCCATCCTGCGCGCGTCGCCGGCGTGGTGGGCGTCAACACGCCGCACACGCCACGGGCGCCGGTCGATCCGATTGCCATCTTCCGCAAGCGCTTCGGCGAATCCATGTACATCGTGCAGTTCCAGAAGCCGGGCCGCGAGCCGGACGCGATCTTTGCCGCGCACATCGAGCAATTGTTCGACTGCTTCATGCGCAGACCCATGCCGCGGCCGAAGTCGATTGCCGCCGCAGGTCCCGCCGCCGGTAGCGGCGCCGGTATTGGCGCGACGCCGGCGACCAACCTGGCGTTTCCCCAGATCGTCGCCGCCTACGACGCGCGCCACGATCCGCGCGTACCCATCCTCTCGAAAGAGGAGAAGCAGGTGTTCATCGACGCGTTCAGGATCACAGGCTTCACCGGCGGCATCAACTGGTACCGCAACATGACGCGCAATTGGGATGAGGCCGCCACCTTAGATCACACCGTGCACGTGCCCGCGCTGATGATCATGGCCGAAGACGACGCCGTGCTGCCGCCGTCGGCGACCGACGGCATGGAGCACATCATTGCCGATCTGGAGAAGCACCTGATCCGCGACTGTGGGCACTGGACGCAGCAGGAGAAGCCGGCAGAACTGAGCGCCAAACTGATCGAATGGCGGCGGCGGCGTTTCGGTTGAACTGCACGAATCACCTGCCGTGCTTCGAAAGCCCACCAAGCCGGAACACGCAGTTCATCTTCGCACCCGACGCCCGCACTGCCATTGCTCACCCGGCGAGTTCAGACTTGATGACGACCCTGAACTGTTTCTACGCCTAAAATCGAATCAAGTTGCCGCAGTCGACATCGTTTCGAACCTGACAGGCAAGTTGACTTTTCCGGAAGCGACTAAAGTGCATCTTGCGGAAAGTGATTCGTCGAGGTGACCAATGGAACTCAAGAAAATAGCGCTCAAGAACTGGCGAAACTTCGCGGACATCGAGGTAAATCTTAGTCGGCGAACGTTTATCGTTGGCGCCAACGCTTCCGGGAAATCCAATCTTCTCGATGTTTTTCGATTCCTGCGCGACGTTGCAAGTTCCAGCGGTGGCGGCCTTCAGAAAGCCTTGAAAGACAGAGGCGGAATTGCGCAAGTCCGTTGCTTGGCGGCCAGAAGGAATCCGAACATTCTTCTCGACTTAGACTTGCTTGACGACGCAACAAACACGAGCTGGAAGTACCTTCTTGAAATTGGCCAAGAAACCTCCGGCAAACGCCGCCCGATCATAAAGCGAGAAGAAGTCCATCGAAACGGCGATACGACAATATTGAAGCGCCCGAATTCCCAAGATGAAAGCGATCATGAGCGATTGACGCAAACCCATCTCGAACAGGTAAACAGCAATCAGGCGTTTCGGCCTATCGCCGATTTTTTCTCCAACGTGATCTATCTTCATCTTGTCCCGCAGTTGCTAAAGCACGCAGACGGCATTCAGGGAAGATTTTTGGAAAACGATCCGTTTGGTCAAGGGTTTCTCGAACGAATCGGCAAGACATCCGAAAGAAAGCGTGCCCGCAGGCTTAGTCGAATTCAATCTGTCTTGCAAAAGGCCATACCGCAGTTGAAGGAACTACAGTTTGAGCGGGACGAGTCCAGTGGAATGCCGCATCTGAAAGCGAAGTACGCGCATTGGAGAGTCAACGGCGCCTGGCAACGTGAGGAACAGTTTTCCGATGGGACTCTGCGGTTGATCGGACTCTTTTGGGTTTTGCAGGAAGAGCCAGGCTTGCTTTTGCTCGAAGAACCCGAACTATCGTTGAATGGGCGGATCGTTGGTCATTTAGCGCCGTTCATTCACCAGCTTCAAGGAAAAGGTCAGGTACTGGTCACCACGCATAGCTCAGAGCTGCTCTCCGATCCAGGTATCGCCCTTGATGAAGTAATTTTGCTGGAACCCACTTCCGAGGCTACAACAATTCGCACTGCCGAAAGCCTCAATGATGTCGTTGCTTTGGTGGAAGGCGGACTCGGGCTTGGCGATGCGATTCTCCCGCATGCGACACCGCCGGACATTGAAATGCTCGCAGGCGCGTAGACAATCGCATGGCCGCGCAAATTGCGATCGTCGCAGAGGACAAGCTGACCCAGGCCGTGCTACACAAATGCGTCGCCGAGTACTTGCCCCATTTTCAAATCATTCGTAGCGAGATAAAGGGCGGGCGTGGCAATGTACAGCGCGAAATCGGCGCCTATGCAAACTTGGCGCGATCGATCCCTGTGTTGATAGGGGTGGACCTGGATCACGATGACTGCGCGAGCGTTGTATTGACGCGTTGGGGCGTTATCGGTTTGTTGAGCGAGCAATTCATGGTTCGGATCGCGGTTCGCGAAATCGAATCATGGGTTTTGGCGGATCGCAAGCGTTTTTCTCGTTTCGTAGGCGGAAGTTCGGACGACGTGTCAAGCGATCCCGACAGGCTGGAAGATCCGAAAGGAAGTCTTTTGAGTCTCGCGAGATTGTCCGCTGACGAAGAACTGCGGCGGGATCTGTTGCCGAGGAATTTCGACAAACAATATCCGCGGATAGGCCCGGCGTACAACCCTCGGATGTGTGATTTTGTCGATAAGAAATGGCGGTCGCATGTTGCGATTCGGCGATCCGAGAGTCTCGCCCGTGCGATCAGAGCCCTGTGCAGATTGAAGTGAAAGCCGGGCTTGACCTTTCTTCCATTCAATCCACCGTCGCCCCCGACTCCTTGACCACCACGGCCCACTTGGCACGGTCTGCCTTTACGGTGGCCTTGAACTGCTCCGGTGTTTCGTAGCGGATCGAGTTGCCGGTATCGATCAGCCGCTGGCGCAACGCCGGCGTCTCGAGTGCGGCCTTGACCGCCAAGTTGATCTTCGTTACCGCCGCCGGGTTCATGTTCTTCGGGCCGAACAGGCCGAACCAGGTGTAGTTCTCGAAGCCGGGCACGCCGGCTTCGGCGATGGTCGGCACTTCGGCAATGGCCGAGACGCGTTCCTTGGTGGTGACGCCCAACAGGCGCACCTTGCCCGCCTTGTAGTGCGGCAGCATCGCCTGCACCTGGCTCATGTAGCAACACACATCGCCCTTGACGACCGACAAGACGGCGTCCGGCCCGCCCTTGTACGGCACATGGGTCATGGTGAGCCCGGTCTTGGCGACGAACTCCGCCATCGCCAGGTGGGTGCCGGTGCCATTGCCGGTGGAGGCGTAGTTGTATTTGCCGGGGTTGGCGCGCACCAGGTCGATGAGCTC
>JAYVST010000563.1:0-9143 GCA_043775255.1 Burkholderiales bacterium | reverse complement strand
GCGAGGTACTTGAGGCCGTTGAAGCTGACTGTCCGACTGTGGGAAAAGCCGTCGAGGATGTAATGATTGATGGCGACGGCCTCGTTGATGCCGATCGGGCCGATCAGGTCCGGATTGCTCGCGACGTACTGCAGGCCGTCGAAATTCGCGACGCGGCCGTGGGAAAAGCCGTCGAGGATGTAGTGGTTGATGCCGGCGGCGGCGTTGGTGCCGAAGGCGGTGATGAGGTCGGGATTGGCGGCGATGTACTTCAGGGCGTCGAAGGTGGCGGCGCGGCCGTGGGTATAACCGTCGGCGACGAAGTGAGCGACGCCGTTGGCGGCATTGACGCCGAAAGCACCGATCAGGTCGCCATAGCTGGCGATGTATTTCAGGCCGTCGATGGTGGTGGCCCTGCCGGTGTTGAGGAAATCGAGCGCGCCGGATTCGGCATTCGCACCGAGGGTGGCGATGAGTTCGGGATGACTGGCGATGTAGCGCAGCGGTTCGAAGGCGAAGCTGCGCCGCCCCTCGGCGAAGCCGACGGTAAAGAAGTGGTTGAGGGCGGCATCGGCATCGGTGTGGAAGGCGGCGGCCAGGTCGGTGTAGCTGGCGAGGTAGCGCAAGGGGCCGAAGCTGTCGACGATGCCGGCGTCGGAGAGCAGCGAAGCCAGCGCCGTGGTGGAATCGGCGAACTTGAGCAATTCGGTGTTCTTGACGAAGTCGGCGCCGTCGGTGCCGGACAGCGCGCTGACGAAAAAGCCGCCGGCGTTGCTGTCGCGCGTGATGGAATAGTTCGCGCGGTTGCCGGAGAATATGGCGGTGTCGATGGCGGCGCCGCCATCGAGGGTGTCGTTGCCGGCGCCGCCGGCCAGGGTGTCGTCGCCCAGCCCGCCGTCGAGGCTGTCGTTGCCCGCATTGCCTGTCAAGCGGTTGGCGAGGTCGTTGCCGGTGAGGGTGTCATTGCCGCTGCCGCCGATGGCGTTTTCGATGTTGGCGCCGTAGGCGATGCCGAGGTTGTTGCTGCCGTTGTAAAGGACTGCGTCGCTGTAGGCCCCGGCGATGGCAATTTGCGCGAACACTGGAAAATCCGCCATCAGCTCGTCGTGGTTCTGGCGCAGGCCGATCGAACTGTAGCTGCCTGCTACCAGGCTGATGCGGTTGCCCAGCGTCTGGTTGGACGCGTCGATGGTGTCGTTGCCGCCGCCGTCCCATATGGTTTCCAGGAAGCGTTCGCCAGGCTGCCATGAATAGGTGTCCGCGCCGCTGTGGTAGGCCGGGTTGGCGCCGTAGGTCGCCTGCAGCGCCAGCATGTCGCCCACCATCAGGGTGCGCGGCTGAATCGGGCGGCTGCCGATGCCGTATTGCGCCTGCGTGCCGGTGACGCTGAGCAGCGTGGCGTGCGGCGGCGCGGCGTAGGACATCACCGTGAAGCCGGCGTTGTCGAGCGCCGTCGGCAGAGTCGCGGGGCCATCGAACGGGTGCTTCATCCCGAGCGTGTGGCCGATTTCGTGCAGCAGGGTGGCGTGGCCGAAGCCGCCTGCGACATACTCGGCGGCGCCGTAGCCGACGATGTTCAGCCAGAGATCACCGGCGCCGCCGATACCCGCATGCGAGCCGCCCGCTTCGGTGACGCTGATGACCGTATTGGCGTTGAAGACAATGTTGTAGCTGGGATAGTTGGCGTAGCCGGCCACGCCTTGCGCGAAGCCTGCGGAAGTCTTGCCCAGGGCGATGTTGCCGGTGCCGGTAAGCGGCGTTTCGGTGAAGGTGATGTTGGCGACATTCGCATAGTGGGCGAATACGGCGCGGGCAGCCGCGGCCTCGCTGCCGGTGAGCGGTGCGTAGTCGGCGAAGTACAGCTTGTCGTCATACGCCGGCAGTGTCGCCGGGAAGCTGTAGGTCAGGACCACGCCCTGGCCGATGCCGGCGCCCGAATCGATGCCGGGCGTTCCCGCCACCGCCGGGAAATTCCAGCGCAGGCCGGCGAAGCCGGTGCGGTATTCGAAGAGCGCGTCGAGGATCTCCGTGGTCGTGGTCATGTTGGCAGGCAGGGTGCGATCGGGCGGCTCGGGCAGTTGCGTTGCGCCGGATTATCGCGCGCGGCGCGCCATGCCTCAAACAGCGTGGCTGCCGACCATAACCGGGGCGGCGCCGGAAGCGCAGGGTGACCGTGGTCAGAACACCGCGAAATCGGCGGCGCTGATGGCGGCATGATTGGCCAGGGTTGCCACCAGCACGCCTGCAACCGGTCCGATGCTGTCGGCATCGTAGGTCAGTTGTCCGGTGCCAGGATCGTAGAGCAGGTGATCGCCAAGGGCGCCCGGCACCGGATTGGCGCCGGACACCAGCTGCGGCAGGACGCCCGCCGCCAGTTGCGCGAACACCTGGTGGTCGAGCATCAGCCTGTCGGTGCCGGGGATGAAATCGTTGATGGTGTCGTGGTTGGTGGTCGCGTTGGGCAGGGTGTCGAACACGAAGCGGTCGGCGCCCGCGCCGCCGCTCAGGGTGTCGTTGCCGAGGCCGCCGTAGATCACGTTGTCGGCGGCATTGCCGCTCAGGGTGTCGGCGCCGTTGCCGCCGTTGAGGGCCAGTTTCAGGTCGGTGCGATGCTCGCCGAACCCGGCAACGATGTAATGCGCCTCGGCACCCCTGAGATTGGCGCCGAAAAATGCCGCCAGGTCGGCATAGTTGTCGAGGTACTGCTGCGCGTCGAACGTGGCTGTGCGGCCATGGGCAAAGCCGTCGACAACGAAGTGCGTCACGCCGGCGGCCTCGTCGGCACCGAAGGCGCCGATCAGGTCGGCGTAACTGGCGATGTACTTCAGGCCGTCGAAGGTGGCCACCTTGCCCAGGGCGTAGCCGGTCTGGATGTAATGCTGCGCGGCGGCATGGGGGTCGCCGTGCAGCGGCACGATCAGCTCCGGATTGCTCGCCAGGTATTTGAGGCCGTCAAAGCCGACGCTGCGGCCCTGGGCGATGCCGGTGGTCAGATAGCTCAGTGCGCCGGCTTCGGCATTGGCGCCCATGGGAATCAGGTCGGCGTAGGTGGCGATGTATTCGAGGCCGTCGAAGCCGACCTTGCGCCCTTCGGCCAGGCCCGCGAGGATGTAGTGCACCTCGGCGGCCTGGGCATTGGTGCCGAAGGCCGCGCGCAGGTCGGCATAGCTGGCGATGTACTGGTAGGGGCCGAAGTTGATGGTGCGGCCCTCGGCATGGCCGGCACCGATGTAGTGAAGCAGACCCGCATTGGCGTTGATGCCGAAGGCACCCGCCAGGTCCGCATAGCTGGCGATGTAGGCGAGGGTATCGAAGTCGGCCCGTTTGCCTTGTGCGAATCCGGTCCCGATGTAATGGAGGGCGGCGCCCTCGGGGTCGCTGCCGATCGTGGCGATGAGTTCGGGATTGCTGGCGATGTACCTCAGACCGTCGAAACTGGTGCTGCGGCGTTCGGCGAATCCGCCGCCGACAAAGTGGGCCAGACCGGCGCTGGCGTTGGCGTGCAGGGCGGCGATCAGGTCGGGGTAGCTGGCGATGTAGCGCAGCCCGGAAAACCCGTCGACGATGCCGGCGTCCGACGCCAGCGAAGCCAGTACGGTGCTGGAATCGTTGAAGCGCAGCACCTCGACGTTCTTCACCACGTCGGTGCCGTCGGTACCGGAAAGCGCGGCGACAGTGAAGGTGCCCTGCGCCAGGTTGCGCGTGATGGTGTAGCCGGCGCGATTGCCGCTGAACACGCCGGTATCGAGCCCGATGCCGCCGTCGAGGGTGTCGTTGCCGCCGCGGCCTTCAAGGCGGTTGGCGACGTCGTTGCCGATGAGAATGTCGGCGCCGTCGCCGCCGCTGGCGTTCTCGACGATCGTGGTGTGGTGGATGCGTACCGTGTCCGCGCTCTGGATCGGCGTCTGGCCCTGGATCTGCACCGGAATGCCGATCGCGCTCCATGCGCCGGGGCGCAGGTCGATCCTGGCGGCTTCGGCGCCGTCGACCGCGATGGTATCGACGCCGCCGCTGTCATACAGCGTTTCAAGGTATTTGCCGCCTGCGTTGTAGGTATAAACGTCGTCGCCGCCGCGCGAAGTGGTGTTGGCTCCGTACAGGTATTGGAGCGCGTCTATGTCGAGCGACATCAGGGTGCTTGGAAAGCGGTCGACGTTGCCTGCAAGCGTCACCGGCACGCCCGGCCAGACGTTGGCGCTCATCACGGTGTTGAAGAACGAGTCGTCGGCGGCCGGCAGCGTGGCGAAAACGTACTGGGTCGGCTCGAACGGGTGCTTCAGGCCCAAGGCATGGCCCAGCTCATGCAGCAGGGTGAAGGCACCGATGCTGCCGGTCGCGTACGAACTCAGGAGCGTGGTTCGCAAGCCGGTGTTGAGCCAGACATCGCCGCCGTTGACTTCCTCGTTCGGCACCGTGGTGTAGGCTACCTGATGCGCATCCATGAGGTAGCCGGTGTAGGCCACGCGGATGTCGCCGTAGCCGCCCGGCGTGGAGGTGTCCGCCACTTCGGCGAGGGTGATATTGGCTGCCCCGGCCCAAAGGGAGAGCGCGTTGCGAAAGGCCTGCTGTTCCTGGGGGCTGGAAAACGCAGCGTAAGGAGCCTCTCCGTTGATGAGATCCGGCGCGGGCTCGCCGGGATCGGTGTAAGCGTGCAGGAAATCCCAGGCGCTGGTCAGAGTGGGAAAACTGAAGGTCAGCGAAATCGGTCCGGCCGCGTTCCAGCGCGTGCCATACAACAACGAATCGATCGGGTTTTGGCCCGAGAGAGTGGCGAAGTAGGTTGTCATGGCCGGGATTCGCGTGCAGTGCGCCCGGCCGCCGGCGCATGTCGAGCTCGCGCCGGATCAGCCATTCCGTCAGCGCAGGCGCAATGGCCTTGGGGCAGGCTAAAAGCGATAGCCGAAGCGGAGGACCAGATGCGCATCGGTCAGGGTTCGGGCGGCGGCCGCATTGGTTCGTGACAACAGGTTGTCCAGAATCCCCTGCATGTTGAAGCGCTTGTCCGCGCTTTCCCAGTACGCTGTCAGGCCGTAGTTCCAGCCGTGCTGGGCGGCGTCTTGGTTGATGTCGTCGCGGTAACGCAGGCTGCGATACGCGGCATTGGCGCCGAACAGCCAGCGTCCCGCCAGCGCCCATTGGCTGCCGAGCAGCAGGTAGTTCTTCGGCATGTAGGGTACCGCCAGGCCGTCGTTGGCGCCGCCTGCCTGCCGGCTGTTGCGATACAGGTAGCGCACTGACAGGGTCTGGGAAGAACTCAGGCGATAGTTGGTGGCTAAACCGATGGTGCGGATGGTGCCGGCGCCGAAAACCGGGGTCCGCTCGAGATCCGGCCTGGCGGTGAACACGTCGACGCGATTGCGCAGGCTCTGCAACTGCTCGTTCTGGAAATCGACGATCGCGGTGCGCGCACCGCCAACGCCATTGTCGACCCGCTCCTTGTCGAGAAAGGCCTGCACGAAAAGGCTCGCGCCGTATTCGCCGTCGTACTGCAGGCGGGTACGCTGATACAGGCCGCCGGCCACCGGCAAGCGGTCGTTGACGGCGATGCCCAGACTGTCAATCGGAGACAGGGTGCCCGCAGATGCCGGACGGCGCCATTTTTGACCGGCCAGACGTAACGTCTGGTGCTCCGAAAACCGCCATTTCAGGGCCAGGCGCGGGTTGAACTCGGAGGTGTGTTGCTGGGTGTCGGAGACGGTGGTGCTGTTCACGGTGAAGGCAAACGCCGGAATGGTCGCAGTCACGCTATCGGAACTGGCGCGGCGCGCCTTGTTGTCCTGGGCGAACCCATCGACCTGCACTTCCAGTCGCTCGCTCGCGGCCCAGCGGGCCCCGACGTAGGCGTCGGTGGAGCGTACCGTATAGGTGTCCAGACTCAGGTTGGTGATGAAGGCAGGGTTGATGCCGAACAGGCCGCTGAACGAATTGGCCAGCCGGCCGCCGATATCCTGGGTGGCGCGTTCCAGGCCCCAGGTGAGGTGCCAGCCACCCACGTCGAAGGCATGCCGGAATTGCAGGTCTTGCTGGGTCACGTTGGAACCGAACCGGTCGAGCCTGCCGACGGGAGTCAGTACGATCGGGTTGGCCGCGCGGATCAGCCCGTTGGAGGCGAGCAGGCTGCCATCGACGCCGTTGCTCTGGCGACCGTCACCAAGCTTGAACCAGAACTGGTTGGTGGGTGAAAGCTTGAAGTTGATGCCAACGTCGGCACGGTTTTCCTTTTGGACGAACTTGTCCGAGGGCAGCACGAAGCGGCCGGTCGGCGTGCTCGGGCCGCGCAGGTCGGAGCGTATGTCGGAGGTGGTTCCGAACGCGAACAGGCCTATGTCGTAGCGCGGCTTGATGCCGACACCCAGGGTCAGGTTGCCGCCGCGCGCGGTTGAATCGTCATCGCGCGATTGGTTGGCTGAGAGGTCGCCACTTAAATAATAGGCAATCGGAACCGGCGTGGCCGCAAGCCCGTTGAGGGTGCCGACCAGTGCCTGCTGATAGTTGTTGTTACGCTCGAGGAACAGGTCGGCGCGTGCATAATTGCCCGGCACCGCGACCAGCGAAGAAAATCGGTTGGAGGCGCCGAACACCGTCGGATCAGTGATGAAACCCTTCATCAACTCGGAGTTCTTGTTGAACAGACCCGTATAGCGATCGGCCAGAAACAAATGGCTGCCCGCCCAATACGGCGAATACGCTTCATTCGCATAGAAGGTGGCCCACTCCTCCAGCCCGAAGTTCGACAGCGAGCTGCCGAGGTTGGCGCTGCCTTTCTGGTCGTTGAGGATCTGGTTCAACGACTTGAGGTAAGGCATGCGCACCTGCGCCTCGCGCGCCGATTCGGTGGCGGCGCCCAGTTCCAGCGCGTCGTTCTGCATCATCGAGAGCATCACCCAGGGCAGGGGGTCCTTGGGGTCGATCTCGGCCGCGCGGCGCACGGTTTCCTGCGCGCGCTCGCGGTTGCCGAGCCGATAGTAGGCCACGCCAGTGTAGAGCACTGCGCGTGAAAAGCGCGGCTCGATCACGCCGGCCTTGAGCAGGGTGTCGAGCGCTTCGGCGGTGGCGCCGGTGCGCAACTGCAGGATGCCCAGGCCGGTCAGGGCGAGATAGTCGTCGGGGTTGCGCTTCAGGGCCTCGTCGAAGCTGGCGCGCGCTGCGGCGAACTCGTTGGCCTGGGTCTCGACCGTGGCGCGCTCGCCCAGGAAGCCGGGGCCGTTCGGGGCCAGGCGGATCGCCTGGTCGATCAGCGGCAGCGCGGCGCGGATGTCGTCGCGCTCGCCCTGGATACGGCCCAGCCCGAAGGGCGCGTCGGCGTTTTGCGGACTTGCGGTGGCCACCTCGCCGAAGATGCGCAAGGCGGCCTCGGCGTTGCCGTCGATGCGCGCGACATCGGCGCGGGCCAGGTCGTATTCCGTGTTGCCGGCGGCGCCGACGGGCGCGGTGGCGTCGGCCAATGCGCGCGCTTCGTCGAGGCGTCCGGCGATGGCCAGTGCGCGCATGCGCAATGCGATGGCCGCGGCGTCACCGGGATGCTGCGCCAGAAGCGTGACGGCGTCGCCGGCGCGTCCTTCGGAAAGGCGCAGGTCGGCCAGCAGGACTGCGGCCTGCGCGGAGGCACGCGCCGCAGGTTCGAGAACGGCCGCCGCCTGGGCGTATTCGCCGGCCTCGATCGCGCGCGCCGCGCTTTCCAGTGCCACCGGCATTGGCACGACCCAGCGCCGTGGTGCCGGCCGGTAAGCCGTCACCCATTGCACTCGGTCGCGGGCGTTCGAAAGCAGGCTTTTCACCGGCGCCTTGCCGGCCTCGGCCACTCCCTGCTCGTTGGCGGCGACGTTGATCACGCCCATGTTGTTGGCCAGTTCCACTTCGCCCGAAAGCACCGTGACCACGGTGCGTCCTTCATCGACCACCAGTTCCCAGTCGGTGCCGCGAATACCCACAGTGGCCGTCGGCGTGGTCACCCGCAACGGGACGCGCACGAAGCGCTGGGCGGATACCACGCCGCTGGTCACGGAGCGGAAAACGCCGCTGAAGTACTGCTTTGCCTGTGTCCACACCCGCCCGCGCGAAAGTTCGACGTTGGTGCCGGCGCCCTCGACGGCCACGCCCGTGATGCGGAGCATGGTCTGCTCGTTGAGCCGGACCTGGGTCTGGTCGCGCAGCACCAGCGCGATCTGGCTGCCGTTGCCGGTGCGAATCGCGGTGCCGGCATTGAGCTGCTGTTGCACGGCGGCCGGCTTCCAGTCGGCTTGCGCGGTTTCCTGCACTTCGGCCTTGCCGATCAGGAACACCACTTCGGCGTCGGTCGCGCGTGCAGGCGCGTGCGCGGCAAGGCCTGCCGCCAGTGTCGTCAGAAGGATGCGGCCGCGTAAGGCAGAGCGGTGTCGTGGTTCCATTTTTACTCCCCTTGGCTCGCAGCGATCGCCGCCGACGCGCCATCGGTCGCCGACGGGCGCCAAGCACAAAACCGTGCCCGCGCCAATCGCTGACCTCGTGGAAAACCTACGTCCGGCCCGACGAAGAGCGCGATTGACATTTAGAAGACGGATTATCACCCGGCTGCGCCGCCGAGACGACCATCTCCGACGATATCCATCGCCGGGTGTCTCCAAAGGGCAACGAATCGGACGCACTCGCACGCCGGATCGTACGTTCCCAGCCCTTCGCGGGCCAGCCCGAACTGCGTCATGCGCCCCGCGCCGGGCGACGGATCGGCACCGGCTAAACAGGATCAGAGCACCGCGAAGTCGGCCGCGCTGATGGCCGGATGGCCTGCAAGTGCGGCGAAGACGACAGCCACACCCGCATCGCTGCCGTCGGCATCATAGGAAAGCTGGCCTGTCTGGTCGTTGTAGAGGAGGAATGGGGTGGGCGCTATCGCTTGCGGGTTGGCCCCTGCGACCAGGTTGGCTGCGCTCACGCCGCCTGCCAGCCCGGCGAAGATGGCGAGGTCGAGCAGGAGCATGTCGGGCCCGGAGGTGAAATCGGTGACGGTATCGACATTGGTCGCGGCATCCAGGGCGGTATTGAAGACGAACCTGTCGTTACCAGGCCCGCCGGTGAGGGTGTCGTTGCCGCTGCCGCCGGCCAGGGTGTCGTTGCCGCCCGCACCGTCGAGCACGTCGTTGCCGGCGTTGCCTGCGAGGATATTGTTGGCGGCGTTGGCGACCAGT
>JAYVST010000562.1:0-6653 GCA_043775255.1 Burkholderiales bacterium | reverse complement strand
TAGGCGAGGCCGCGGGCGATCGCCTGGGCGATGCCGTTGTTGGCGCGGTAGAAGCCTTCGGCGGTGCGTTCGCCGGTGAGAAACGGTTTGTCGTTCTCGTCGATGTCGCTGGTGACGAGGTTCGCCGCCTCGGCATCGGTGCGGGCGAACACCAGCGTGGGAACGCCCATGGTGTCAGCCGCCAGGCGCGCGGCGACGAGCTTCTGCACCGCTTCCTGGGTGGGGACGAGCACCTTGCCGCCCATGTGGCCGCACTTCTTGGCGGAGGCGAGCTGATCCTCGAAATGCACGCCGGCGGCGCCGGCCTCGATCATGGCCTTCATCAGTTCGAAGGCATTGAGGACGCCGCCGAACCCTGCTTCGGCATCGGCGACGATCGGCGCGAACCAATCGGTGCCGTCCTTGCCTTCGGCGTGATGGATCTGGTCGGCGCGGATGAAGGTGTTGTTGATGCGGCGGACCACCGACGGCACGCTGTTGACCGGGTAGAGCGACTGGTCGGGATACATTTCTCCGCCGCTGTTGGCATCGGCCGCGACCTGCCAGCCCGACAGGTAGATGGCTTTGAGACCGGCCTTCACCTGCTGCATGGCCTGGTTGCCGGTCATCGCGCCCAGCGCATTGACGAAGGGTTCGTCCTGCAGCAGCTTCCAGAGTTTTTCCGCGCCGCGGCGCGCGAGCGTGTGCTCGATCTGCAGGGTGCCGCGCACGCGGTCGACGTCTTCGGCCGAATACGGACGGCTCACGCCTTTCCAGCGGGGGTTCTCGGCCCAATCCTTCTTGATGCGGGCTATATCTTGTTCGCGGCTCATCGGCTGTGTTCCTTCAGGATGGATTCAATGCGCTGGGTACTGCGGCAGTGCGCCAGGGGTTCCGGCTGCCCGGAGCGTCTTGCGCGGCTCGTTGCATCACCGGCGGGGGGCCGTGATGCAAGAAGCGTGACCGCGGGTTTTCCACGGCATCACCGGAGGTCTGGTCCGGGTGATCAACGGCGCAGCCGGGATGGGTGCTGCTCCGCATAAGGCACGCGCGACGGTTATCGCAGGCAGGTTTGTAACCGGCTTAGGGTAACGGCGTCAGGTTCCGCGTTGCAACAATTATGTTTGGCAATGCGAAAAATGTCGTTAAAACAGATCGATAATTTCGATTTCTCGCGCGTTTACCGGATTGTGAAAGCCGATTTCAGTGAGTTGTTGCAAGGCATGAGAGTGGTCGATCAGAGATCGAGGGCCCGGTCGGTAACCAGGATCCCGTCCGCGTCGGCGTAGAGGTAGTCACCGGGCAGGAAGCGCACCCCGCCGAAGGTGACCGCCACGTCGCGCTCGCCGCCGTCACGCTTGGCGCTGCGCAAGGGGTGAGTCGCCAGCGCACCGACGAACATCGGCAGGTTGCCGATCTCCTCGCAGTCGCGAATGCTGCCCCAGACGATCACCCCGGCCCAGTTGTTCGCGATCGCGAGTTTCGCGAGCTGATCCCCCACCAGGGCGCATCGCAGCGAGCCGCCGCCATCCACCACCAGCACCGAGCCGCCGCCAGGTTGCTCGAGCGTTGCGCGGATCAGCGCGTTGTCCTCGAACACCTTCAGGGTCGAGACCGGTCCGTGGCAGGCGGTGCGGCCGCCGAACGAGCGCAGTAGCGGCGCCAGTATCCTGACCTGGGCCGCGTGCACGTCGCAAATATCGCTGGTTCTGGGTTCTGTCATGGCGGTTCGATGAAGTGGCCGGATGGTTGCTCGGAGGGTGTTGCCGCGCCGAGCGGGGTTTCGCAAAGGGCGGTGTGGTGGACTACACTTCGAATCGCTGCTGACCTCGATGGTCCGGCAACAGCCGCTCGCGACGCTCGTCTCCGGGTCCCGGGGCATCCCGTCCGATCGTTTCCCACCAACTCCCTACAGGTGATCGATGTACAAGCATATCAAGGTGCCGGGCAGTGGCCAGAAGATCAAGGTCAACGCGGATTTTACGCTCGCGGTACCGGATGATCCGATCATTCCCTTCATCGAAGGCGACGGCACCGGCGTCGACATTACGCCGGTGATGGTCGCGGTGGTCGACGCTGCGGTCGAGAAGGCATACGCCGGTCGCCGCCGCATCTCCTGGATGGAGATTTATGCCGGTGAGAAATCGACCAAGGTCTACGGCGAGAATGTCTGGCTGCCCGACGAGACGCTGGAGGCGGCCCGGGAGTACGCGGTGTCCATCAAGGGGCCGCTCACGACGCCGGTCGGCGGTGGCATCCGGTCGATCAACGTCGCCCTGCGCCAGGAACTCGATCTGTATGTATGCCTGCGCCCGATCCGCTATTTCGCGGGTGTGCCCAGCCCGCTCAAGAATCCCGAAAAGACCGACATGGTCATTTTCCGCGAGAACTCCGAAGACATCTACGCCGGTATCGAGTGGCAGGCCGGGACCGAAGCCTGCAAGAAAGTCATCGCGTTCCTGATCGGCGAGATGGGCGTCAAGAAGATCCGTTTTCCCGACACCTCGGGCATCGGCATCAAGCCGGTGTCGCGCGAGGGCACCGAGCGGCTGGTGCGCAAGGCGATGCAGTACGCGGTGGCCAACGGTCGCAAGTCGGTCACACTGGTGCACAAGGGCAACATCATGAAGTTCACCGAAGGTGGGTTCCGCGACTGGGGGTACGCCCTGGCGCAACGCGAATTCGGTGCCGAACTCATCGACGGCGGCCCCTGGATGAAGCTGCCCGGCGGCATCGTCGTCAAGGATGTGATCGCGGACGCGTTCCTGCAGCAGATCCTGTTGCGGCCCGAGGATTACGACGTGATCGCGACCCTCAATCTCAACGGCGATTACATCTCCGATGCCCTCGCGGCGCAGGTGGGGGGCATCGGCATCGCCCCGGGCGCGAATCTGAGCGACTCTGTCGCCATGTTCGAAGCGACCCACGGCACCGCGCCGAAATACGCCGGCAAGGATTACGTCAATCCAGGTTCGTTGATCCTGTCGGCAGAGATGATGCTGCGCCACATGGGCTGGGTCGAGGCAGCGGACCTGATCCTCCGCAGCACCGATGCGGCGATCACGGCCAGAACGGTGACTTACGACTTCGCCAGGCTGATGACGGGTGCGACACAGGTGTCGTGTTCCGGTTTCGGCAAGGCCATGATCGCGCTGATGTGACGGTGCCGGTCCGCGCGCGATCCTGCGACTGTGGTGCCGGCGCCAGCCGAGCGGTGTGCGGGTGTCCGGTTCGTCAGATCGGCGACCGTCGTCGGTGCGTGGCCGGCGCCGGGTCGCGGCAGACAGCGCGGTACGCGCCGAAGTTCCGGATTCGAGCGTGCCGGGCAGAGCGCGCACCACCTCGGATCGCCACTTGTAAATTTCCGCTTATCGCGCAAAATAGGGTTGTCCCCGCAGGCAACGCCGGAATGGATCGGTCATGGCAATAGGTCCACGCGAGGGTGGTCTGCTCGAGCTCGAAAAGCAGAAAGTCAAGCCGCCTCCGCTCTACAAGGTTCTCCTGCTCAACGATGACTACACGCCGATGGATTTCGTGGTTGGCGTTCTGCAAAACTTCTTCAGCTTGACCCGTGAGCAGGCAACACAGGTGATGCTCAAGGTGCACCGCGAAGGAATGGGCGTCTGCGGCGTGTATCCGAAGGATGTCGCGACGACCAAGGTCGAACAGGTTATTTCCTATGCCCGGCAACACCAGCATCCGCTGCAATGCGTGATGGAGGAGAACTGAATGATCGCTCAGGAACTTGAGGTCAGTCTGCACATGGCCTTCATGGAAGCCCGGCAGAAGCGTCACGAATTCATCACCGTCGAGCATCTGTTGCTGGCGATGCTCGACAATCCGTCGGCCTCCGAAGTGCTGCGTGCCTGTGCTGCCAACATCGACGAACTGCGCAAGCAGCTCACCGATTTCATCAACGAGCATACCCCGGTGGTATCGGGCGACGAAGTCGACACCCAGCCGACGCTGGGCTTCCAGCGCGTGATCCAGCGGGCCATCCTGCATGTCCAGTCGTCCGGCAAGAAAGAAGTCACCGGCGCCAACGTGCTGGTGGCCATTTTCGGCGAGAAAGATTCGCACGCGGTCTACTTCCTGCACCAGAAGGGCGTGACCCGGCTCGATGTCGTCAATTTCATCTCGCACGGCATCAGCAAGGTGCCGCAGACCAGCGCGCCGGCGGCCAAACCCGAAGCCGAGTCCGAGTCCGACCAGGAGCAATCGTCCGGTGGGGCGCTCGAGACCTACACGCTCAATCTCAATGCGCTGGCGATCAGCGGCAAGATCGATCCGCTGATCGGACGAGAGCGCGAAGTCGAGCGCGTCATCCAGACCTTGTGCCGCCGCCGCAAGAACAACCCGTTGCTCGTGGGCGAAGCCGGGGTCGGCAAGACCGCCATTGCCGAAGGGCTCGCGCGTCGCATTATCGAAGGTCAGGTCCCCGAGATCCTCAATCATTCGGTGGTCTACGCGCTCGACATGGGCGCGCTGCTCGCCGGCACCAAGTATCGCGGTGATTTCGAGCAGAGGCTCAAGGCGGTCCTCAAGCAGCTGATCGAGAATCCCAACGCAATCCTTTTCATCGATGAGATCCACACCCTGATCGGTGCCGGGGCCGCCTCCGGCGGCACGCTGGATGCCTCCAACCTGCTCAAGCCGGCGCTGTCGTCCGGGCAGATGAAGTGCATCGGCGCCACCACCTACCAGGAGTACCGCGGTGTCTTCGAGAAAGACCACGCCTTGTCGCGTCGCTTCCAGAAGATCGACGTGGTCGAGCCCTCGGTCGACGAGACTGTCGCGATCCTGCGCGGACTCAAGACCCGCTTCGAGGCGCATCACGGTGTGCGCTACACCGAGGCGGCGCTGACCACGGCGGCGGAGCTGTCCGCGCGTTACATCAACGACCGGCACCTGCCCGACAAGGCGATCGACGTCATCGACGAAGCCGGTGCCGCCCAGCGGATCCTGCCGAAGTCGAAGCAGCGCAAGGTCATCGGCAAGCATGACATCGAGGAGACGGTCGCCAAGATCGCCCGCATACCGCCGCAGAACGTGTCGTCCAACGATCGCACCGCGCTGCGCAATCTCGACCGCGATCTCAAGGCCGTGGTGTTCGGGCAAGACCGGGCCATCGAAGCCTTGTCGGCTGCGATCAAGATGTCGCGCAGTGGGCTGGGAGATCCGCAGAAGCCGATCGGCTCCTTCCTGTTCTCGGGTCCCACCGGTGTCGGCAAGACCGAAGTGGCGCGCCAGCTCGCTTACATCCTCGGGGTCGAGCTCATTCGCTTCGACATGTCCGAGTACATGGAACGCCACGCGGTTTCGCGGATGATCGGTGCGCCGCCGGGGTATGTGGGTTTCGATCAGGGTGGCCTGCTGACCGAAGCCATCACCAAGCATCCGTACGCGGTGCTGCTGCTCGACGAGATCGAGAAAGCGCACCCCGATATCTTCAACATCCTGCTGCAAGTGATGGACCACGGCACCCTGACCGACAACAACGGGCGCAAGGCCGACTTCCGCAATGTGGTCGTGGTGATGACCACCAATGCGGGCGCCGAGAACCTCTCGAAGACCTCCATCGGTTTCACGCTCGGCAAGCAGACCGGCGATGAGCTGGCGGAGATCAAACGGCTGTTCACGCCAGAGTTCCGCAATCGCCTCGATGCCACCATCTCGTTCGCGGCGCTCTCGCACGAGATCATCCTGCGCGTCGTCGACAAGTTTCTCATGCAGCTCGAGGAGCAGTTGCACGAGAAGAAGGTCGACGTGAGTTTCTCGCAGGCGCTGAAAGATTATCTTGCCAAGCACGGTTTCGATCCGCTGATGGGCGCACGGCCGATGTCGCGCCTGATCCAGGACACGATCCGACGTGCCCTCGCCGACGAACTGCTGTTCGGCAAGCTCGCGAGCGGTGGCAAGGTGTTGGTAGACGCGGATGCCGACGGCAAGGTCAAGCTCGTGTTCGAAGATGCCCCACCGGCACCGCCGGCCCGCGAAGAGGAAGAAGCCAGCGCGGCCTGAATGCGCTGGTCCGCCTGACGCGACGTCCACCCGGTAGCCGGGTGGACGTTTTGTTTTGCGCCGATGCGCGCGTGATCGCGCGCATCGGCTCCTGGAGGGCCGGATGCAACGAATTATCGTGATCGGTTGCGCACTGGCAACGCTGCTGCTGGCATCGCTGTGCGATGGCGCCGAGCCCGACCCGCACCCAGGCCGATACCTGGCGGCAAATTGCACCGGGTGTCACGGCACGCAGGGACGCAGCACCGGTGGGATCCCGGCCATTGCCGGGCTCGATCGGGCGGCGATCGTCGAAGCGATGCGGGCGTTCCGGACCGGTGATCGGCCCGCCACGGTGATGCATCAGCATGCGAAGGGCTATTCGGAGGCGCAGGTCGAGTTGCTGGCCGACTACTTCGCCGCCCAGAAACTGCTCTGACCACCACGCCGGGAATACGCCATGGACCAGCACAGACGGAAGTTGTTGCAGGCGATCGGGGGTGCGGTTGTCGCCCCCTGCCTGCCACAGGTTGCGCGAGCGGGGGCGGGCGGCATCCCGGCGCGTGTGGTGGTGATCGGCGGCGGCTTCGCCGGCGCGACCGCGGCCAAGTATCTGCGTCTCTGGGGCGGGGGCATCCGGGTGACGCTGGTGGAGCCCGCTGCCGAATTCGTCT
>JAYVST010000561.1:0-3696 GCA_043775255.1 Burkholderiales bacterium | reverse complement strand
TTCACGCGCTTTGCGTTCGGCTTCCTCACGGGCCTTGCGTTCGACCTCCTCGCGTGCCTTCAACTCGGCGGCTTCACGCGCTTTGCGTTCGGCTTCCTCGCGAGCTTTACGCTCGGCCTCTTCGCGTGCCTTCAGCTCGGCGGCTGCACGCGCCGTGCGCTCGGCTTCCTCGCGTGCCTTACGTTCGACCTCTTCGCGCGCCTTAAGCTCGGCAGCTGCGCGCGCCTGAGCTTCTGCCAAAGCGCGCCGCTTCGCTTCTTCTTCGAGGCGCGCGCGTTCGCGCGCCTCTGCAAGGGCCTTGGCCCCTTTTTCCGCCCTTTCAGCCGTCAGGCGTGCCACTTCGGCCTGGCGGGCCTTCTCACGCATCGCGGCTTCTTCCGCTGCCTTGTTTTCAGCTTCGGCTGCGGCGCGACGCCTGTCTTCGATGTCCTTTAGCGTGTTGCTTGCGGCGACCGGCGCAAAGGCGGTGAAGTCCAGATCGTCTTCGGTAATTTCCTGGACACCGATGCCGGTCATGTTTGCGCCAGACAGCGGGCTGATGGAATCCGGGCCACCCTTGGTGACGAATATCCGGATCAGGTCGAGTTCCAGCAGTTTCTCGAAGATCGCGCGCATTCTTGGCGGCGCGATCTTGTTGAGCTTCTCTTCGAGTTCCGCAAGGGTCGACCTGCCGTCAACCAGAATCAACGCCTGCCGCTCTTCGGCGGCGAGCTTGATGCTCTTTTTCGATATTTCCAAGGACCCTTTTCCGGTCTTGGAGAAAATTGTTCGATTGTCCATGGTTGCGGCGGGCAAAACCTTTCCCTGACATGCAGCCTTTTACATCCGGCCGGCTGAGCGCACGCATTCTCGACTGGTCGGTTTTGTTCGTTTATTCACCCCTGTGGCGACAGCCTGGGCAACAGGGCGCGAAAAACTTCCGGATTGTGCGCCTGAAACGCCCGATGCGGCCGACGGTTTCTCCGGATAGCGTTGAGCCATTCCCAGGGCAATCCGGAGTTTCTCACATCGACGTGCCCCCTTGCCATGCCGGCCTTGTGTTCCGGACGGACCTAGAATTCGGGTTGGCTGGCACATCTCGCTACGCGGAGGCAATTTTGGCAACACATTTCTTGCTGGTACGACACGGTGAAACGGACTGGAATCGCGAGCATCGCATTCAGGGACAGAGCGATAGCGTGCTGTCGCGTGCGGGGATTCTGCAGGCCAACGCTGTAGCGCGGCGGCTGGCGGGCGAAGGCGCCGATGCGTTGGTGGCGAGCGATCTTGGCCGGACGCTGCAAACCGCCGCGCCGATCTCGGCCGCAACGGGATTGGCGATCCAGGCGCATTCCGGCCTTAGGGAGCGCGCATTCGGGATTTTCGAGGGACTTACTACCGGGGAGATCGCGCTTTCGCACCCGGTCGAGCACGAGAAATGGAAGACACGGGTGCCCGATTACGCGGTGCCGGGTGGCGAGAGCCTGGTCCTATTGCGCCGGCGGGTCAAATCGGCGCTTGAGACTATCGCAGCCACGGGAGCGCGCAAAGTCATCGTTGTCACCCATGGGGGTGTTCTTGACGCGGTGTATCGCATCGCCAATGGCATCGGCGACGACGCGCGGCGTGCCTGGGCGCTGATCAACGCGAGTGTCAACGGCCTGGTGATCGATGGCTCGGACTGGAGGGTCGTGGCTTGGGGAGACGTCGCACACCTCGAAGTTGCGCATGACGAGCGGGGCTGACGCTTTAACCACTAGCTGTAGTGGGGCAGATGTTCGCGTCAGAGTGAGGGGGCCGGCCCCTGATACAATATGTTGTTTTTCCAGCACGCCTTGTTCCTGCGTTTTCGGTTTCGATCGTTGCCAGTTGATCCGCCCAAATCGCCATCGCAATCCCCTTTTTTGACCCGAGTCCGATTTGCCATGTTCAGCCGCGCTTCCCACCTCGAAACCGCCGACCCCGAGCTTTTTTCCGTCTTCGCGCAAGAGAATCGGCGCCAGGAAGACCATATCGAGCTCATCGCCTCTGAAAACTACGCCTCTCCGGCGGTTATGGAGGCCCAGGGGTCGCAACTCACCAACAAGTACGCCGAGGGGTATCCGGGCAAGCGCTACTACGGCGGCTGCGAATACGTCGACATTGCCGAGACCATCGCCATCGAGCGGGCAAAGCGACTGTTCGGCGCGGCCGCTTCGAATGTGCAGCCGAACTCCGGGTCGCAGGCCAATCAAGGTGTCTTCTTCGCCATGCTTGCGCCGGGCGACACCATCATGGGGATGTCGCTGGCAGAGGGAGGGCATCTGACCCATGGCATGCCGCTCAACATGAGCGGCAAGTGGTTCAAGGTTGTCTCGTACGGACTGGATTCGCGTGAAGAGATCGACTACGAGAAGATGGAGGCACTTGCGCGCCAAACGCGTCCGAAGCTCATTATCGCAGGGGCCTCGGCCTATTCGCTGCGCATCGATTTCGAGCGTTTTGCGCGCATCAGCCGTGAAGTGGGCGCGTATTTCATGGTCGATATGGCGCATTACGCGGGGCTGGTTGCCGCCGGACTTTATCCCAATCCGGTGCCGCACGCCGATTTTGTCACCAGCACCACCCACAAGACCCTGCGCGGGCCGCGTGGCGGTCTGATTCTGATGAAGGCCGAGTACGAAAAGAAGATCAATTCGGCGATTTTCCCCGGCATACAGGGCGGTCCGCTCATGCATGTCATCGCCGCCAAGGCGGTCGCATTCGGCGAGGCGCTGCGCCCTGAGTTCAAGACGTATCAGCAGCAGGTACTGAATAACGCCGATGCCATGGCGCGCGCCTTCGTCGCGCGCGGCATGCGGGTGGTATCAGGGCGCACGGAATCGCATGTCTTTCTGCTCGACCTGCGGTCGAAAAAGGTGACCGGGAAAGATGCGGAAGTCGCGCTCGATCGAGCGCACATCACGGTCAACAAGAACGCGATTCCCAATGATCCCGAAAAGCCGATGGTGACATCCGGAATCCGCATCGGCAGCCCGGCAATGACAACCCGCGGATTCGACGCGGCCGAGGCGGTTGAAGTGGCGGGACTCATCGTCGAAGTTCTCGATGCGCCGCAGGACCAAGCGACGCTCGCGGCCGTGCGCGAGAAGGTGGCCTTGCTGTGCCGGCGCCATCCCGTATACGGCGCCTGACCGTGGCACTTCGGCACGGCATCGGGTTCATGCACGTTTCCGGGTGATTCGATGCACTGCCCGTTTTGTTCCCATCCCGATACCGCAGTCGTCGATAGTCGCGAGGCCGACGAAGGCGCGGTGATCCGGCGGCGGCGGCGCTGCCTCTCCTGCGACAAGCGATTCACGACCTATGAACGGGTCGAGTTGCGCATGCCCGTCTTGGTCAAGAAGGACGGCGCGCGGGTCGACTACGATCGTGAAAAGCTGCGCGCCAGCTTCAAGCTTTCGTTGCGCAAGCGGGAAGTACCTTCGGACAAGGTCGATGAAGCGATTGCGCGGGTCGAGGAACGCCTGATCGGACTGGCCGAGCGCGAAGTTGCGACACATCGGGTGGGAGAACTGGTGATGCGCGAACTGCGCAAGCTCGACAAGATCGCCTACATTCGCTTTGCGTCGGTCTATCGCAACTTCGAAGATCCGGAGGAGTTCGAGGACGCGGTCGCCGAACTTTCGCCGACCCGTCGCACGCGTCGCGGCTAGTAGCGGGGCCGGGTGCGCGATG
>JAYVST010000560.1:0-1566 GCA_043775255.1 Burkholderiales bacterium | reverse complement strand
CGGCGCGCCGCAGGCGCTCTCCGACCTGCTGGGCGGGCAGGTGAGCATGATCTTCAGCGACCTGCGCACCGCCATGCCGCAGGTGATGGGCGGCAAGATCAAGGCGCTGGCAGTCACGGGTAGAAAGCGCCTGGCCATCGCGCCCAACATCCCCACCATGGTCGAGCAGGGCTTCCCCGACTACGACCTGTTCAACTGGGTCGGCGCCTACCTGCCGGCGAAAACGCCCTCGGAGATCGTCAGCAAGCTCAATGCGCTCCTGCACACGGCGGTGAAGGCGGATGTCGCTTCCCACGAGAACACCGGCGGCACGGTGCGCCTGACCACCCCGGAGGAATTCGCGAAAATCCAGGCTGCGGACACCGCCATGTGGGCGCGCGTGACCAAGGCCGCAGGCATGGAACCGGAGTAGAACCAAATGGCGTCAGGCATGCTGGAAGGGGTGCGGGTCATCGACCTCACCTCGGTGGTGATCGGTCCGCTGTGCACGCAAATTCTCGCCGACCATGGCGCGGAAGTGATCAAGGTAGAAAGCCCGGCGGGCGACATCGGCCGCCATCTCGGCGGGCGCGGGCGCACCCCCGGCATGGCGCCCAAGTTCCTGCACCTGAACCGCAACAAGCGCTCGATCTGTCTGGACTTGAAGCATCCGGCCGGACATGCGGCAATGATGCGGCTTCTCGAAACCGCAGATGTCATGACATGGAACGTGCGCCCGGCCTCGATGGGGCGCATGAGACTGGGCTACGCGGATGTGTGTCGCGTTAACCCGAGAATCATCTATTGCGGCATGTTCGGCTTCGGCCAGACCGGGCGCTATGCCCACGTGCCGGCCTACGACCCCATCATTCAGGGCTGCGCCGGCGTAGCGGGGCTCTACGAAAAGGCGTTCGGCGAGCCGCGCTATGTGCCCTATGTGATGGCCGATCGCACCAGCGGCCTGATTGCCGTGCAGATGATCGCCATGGCGCTGTTCCACCGCGAACGCACCGGCAAGGGACAGTCGATCGAAGTGCCGATGTTCGAGAACATCGCCACGCAAGTACTCACCGAACACCTCTACAACCGCACCTATGTTCCGCCGCTCGGCGAGGCCGGCGACCCGCGCCTGTTGAACGAGTTCTATGCACCCTCGAAAACCCTCGACGGCTATCTTTCGCTTTCGGCCAATACCGACGCGCAGGTGTTTCCGCTGTTCGACGCGATGGGGCTTGCGCATCTCAAGACCCACCCGAAGTTCTGCAACGTGGCGGCACGCTTCGCCAACGTGCACGAGTACTACAGCCTGCGCGCCGAAGGCCTGAAGACAAAAACCACCGCCTTCTGGCTGGCGTACTGCCAGAAGCACGACATTCCGGCCGCGCCCTATCACACCCTCGAGACACTGATCGACGATCCGCACTTAGCCGATGTGGGCCTGTTGCAACAGCGCGAACACCCGACCGAAGGCACCATCGTCGACCTGCGCCCTGCCAACACGCTCTCCGGCGGCGCACGCAGCGACTGGATTCCGGCGCCGCATCTGGGCGAGCAGACCCGCGAGATTCTCGCCGAGGCCGGTTTCTC
>JAYVST010000559.1:0-8950 GCA_043775255.1 Burkholderiales bacterium | reverse complement strand
CGGCCGGTAGAACTTGACGATCAGGGGCGCCGCGTCCTCGATGCCGACCTGATAGACGCGATTCTCATAGGAGTTGAGGGCGAACTGACGGCCGTCGCAGCGCAGGCCGAGGCTTTCGATCGCGTCGAGCACCGCGTCGGGCGTGAGCCCTGCGTAGGGGACACCGGTGTCGGCGCTCATCGCGCGCCCTGACCCGCGAGTCTTGCGATCGCCTCGACCACTGCCTGCGGGCTGGCGCGGTTCTGCCCGGCGATGTCCAGCGCGCTGCCGTGCGCCACCGAGGAAAACAGCACCGGCGTGCCGATGGTGAGCCCGGCGGTGCGGTTGGGCGCCTGCAGCTTGGCGGCGATGTGGCCTTGGTCGTGCACCATCACGATGAAGGCATCGAAGCCCGGCTTGGCGAACATGGTGTCGGCGCTGAAGGGGCCGTGGGCGTCGATACCGGCGGCAACTGCGGCGGCGATCGCCGGGCCGATGATGCGCAATTCCTCGTCGCCGAACATGCCGGCTTCACCCGCATGCGGGTTGAGGCCGGCCACGGCAATGCGCGGATGCCCGATGCCGAGGCGGCAGAGCACCTGTTGCGTGGTGGCAATGACATGCCCCACCCGTTCCGGAGTGATGAGGTCGATCGCGCGTTTCAAGCCCACGTGCAGCGTGGTGTGGACGATGCGGGTTTCGCGGGCCGCAGCGTCGGCGAAGCAGAGCATGAGAAAGGCATCTTCCTCGGGCGTGCCGGTGCTGCGCGCGACAAAGGTGGGGTAGCCATCGAATTCGACCCCGGCCTCCTTGATCGCAAGCTCGGTCTGCGGCGCGGCGACCACCGCTTCCACATGGCCTTGCATTGCCGCGCGGATCGCGGTGCCGGCGGCATCGAGCGCAGCCATGCCATGCACGGCCTTGATCCGCCCGAGTTCGAGCGTGTCGGCATGGAAATGGTTGCGCGCCACCAGGGGAATGCGGCCAGCGCGCCACTGGACCTCGGCCGCGCTGGTGAACGTGTCGACGGGCAGCGGCAAGCCGCAGCGCTTAGCGTGCATGGCCAGGGCCGAATGGTCGCCCACCAGAAGGGGCAGGGCGATAGCGCGCACGCGTGCATCCAGCGCCGCCTTGAGGGCGATTTCGGGGCCGATGCCGGCCGGGTCGCCCAGCGCGATGGCCACGCGCGGCAGTGTGTTCACGCCGGGCACCGGGTTTGCATGGGTCGGGCCGTCACACCGACACCGGGTCCGTGTCGGGCGGTGCGAACAGGCCGTGGCGGGCGCCCTCGGCGTAGTGCACGTCGCCCGGCAGCTCGATGGCGCAGGAGCGCACCTGCTGTTCGGCGGCCTTGAGACCGGGCAGCGGGTGGCCTTCGCGGTTGGCACGCGCTGCCTTGAGCAATGCGCGGCGCGTCATGATGATGCCGTTGTCGGTGGAGACCAGTTGCTCGCGCGTGCGATCCTGGATCGCCCCCATGCTCTCCTGCAGCGAGGCGTCCTGCATGCCGATGCCTTCGACGCCGCTGTAGGTCACACCGCTCTTCTGGCCGGCGCGGTCGATCATATAGTCGTTGTTCTTGTTGGCCAGCGCAATGAAGGTGCCCGGGATGTATTTGACATGGATGCCGGCGCCACTCTGCATCGCCGTGACTTCGGCTTCGCTCAAGGGGCGGCGCGGGTGGTAGTTGATCGACCAGGCCCAGCAGTTCTCGTCGTCGATCGGCACCCAAGCATGTGCCCCCAGCGGGTGGCCGGCGCGCGGCGGGATGATGGTGCTCCAGGGCATGATCCACGGCGTGATGCGCCAGTAGTAGCGCCCGGACTCGGCATTGCGGCGCGCGCCGATGAACAAGCCACCCGGAAACTCGCTCACCTCGAACACCGGCATCTTGTCGTGTTCGTTGTACTGGTTGCCCTTGCTGCCTGTGAACAGCGGGTCGCGCTTCAAGGCGCCGGAATGCAGGAACGAGACGTGGCTGGAATCGATGCCGCCCTCCATCGCCTGCAGATAGTTCGATTCCTGCATGCGCTTGGTGACGAAGCGGCGTTCCGGCGGCACCAGGGTCCATTCCAGGCCGGGCGGCTCGGGTTTGAGTTGCGGCGGGCCCATGTAAGTCCACACCACGCCGCCCTGCTCGATGCAAGGGTAGCTCTTGAGTTTCACCCGTGCCGCCATGCCGGTCTCCGGCGGCTCCGAGGGCAATTCGACGCACTGGCCGGTGATGTCGTACTTCCAGCCGTGATAGGGACAGCGCAGGCCGCACTGCTCGTTGCGGCCGAACCAGAGCGAGACGCCGCGATGCGCGCAGAACTCGTCGATCAGGCCGATGCGGCCCAAGGTGTCGCGAAACGCCATCAGCTTCTCGCCCAGCAGCTGGATGCGCACCGGCGCACAGTCCGGCTCCGGCAATTCCCAGGCGTGGAGCGCGGGGATCCAGTAACGCCGCATCAGGTCGCCGATCAGGGTGCCGGGCCCGGTGCGGATCAATTCCTGGTTTTGCGCGTGGGTCAATGCCATGGCTTAGTCGATATCAGGATTCGGACTGCGCGGCGCGCACCAGCGGGGTCCAGCGCTCCAGCTCGGCGCGCACGAACTGGGTGAAGGCGGCGGGGTCGAGGTCGTTGGGTTCGAATCCTTCGCCGGTAGTGCGCTCACGCCACTTCGCGCCGGCCATCGCGCGCCGGGCCTCGATATTGATGGCGGCAACGAGCGCAGGCGCCATGCCGGCCGGGCCGGAGAGCGAAAACCAGGTGACGGCGACCAGTTGCGGAATGCCGGATTCGGCGAAAGTCGGCACTTCCGGCAATTCCGCCAGACGTGCGCGTGCGGTGGTGGCGAGGGCGCGGATGCGGCCCGCGCGGAGGTGCGGCATGGCCGAAGACAAGGCGGTCAGGGTGGCCGGAATCTGCCTGCCGATCAGGTCGGTCATGGCCGGTGCACCGCCTTTGTAGGATACGTGCACCATCTTCACCCGCGCGAGTTCGCGCAGCATCTCGCCGATCAGGTGCGCATGGGTGCCGGTGCCTGAAGAGCCCCAGGAAAGGCCTTGTGGGTTCGACGCCGCCCCCGCGAGCAGCTCGCGCAGGGTGCGCGCGGATGTGTCCGGATTGACGCACAACACCGCCGGCGGGCCGCCGAGCAGGGCGATATGGCTGAACGAATTGAGCGGGTGGTAAGGGGCTTTTGCCGCCGCCGGCACGATCACGTGCGAGGCGATGCCGGAAATCACCAGCGTGTAGCCGTCCGGAGACGCTTTCGCGACCAGTTCCGAGCCGATGGCGCCGCCGGCGCCGGCGCGGTTTTCCACCACCACATTCTGCTTCCAGGTCTCGGAGAAGTGCTGCGCCAGGAGGCGCGCGAGGTTGTCCGCGCTGCCGCCCGGCGTGAAGGGGGCGACCAGGCGCAAGGGCTTGGCCGGCCATTCCTGGGCGCAAGCGCTGCGCCACGCCAAGGGCATCGCACCGGCGGCAAGCAGGCCTTGCAGTGTGCGGCGCCGCAGTTGACCGACGCAGGGCAGGATCATCGCGCCGCCGCAGGTATCAGGCGCCGCGCGTTTCCGGCACCTCGGTGAGCAGGGGCCGGCCGGCGTAGAACGCCGCCAGGTTGTCGGCCACTAGCTGGCCCATCGCCGTGCGGGTGGCGACCGTGCCGCTGCCCACATGCGGCTGCAACACCACGTTATCGAGCGCAAGCAGCGCCTCCGGCACGCGCGGTTCGTCGTTGAACACATCAATCCCGGCGCCGGCGATGGCGCCGTCCTGCAAGGCTTTGATGAGTGCCGCCTCGTTGACGGTGGAGCCGCGCGAGACGTTGATCAGGTAGCCTTTCTTGCCCAGTGCCGCCAGCACGCCGGCGTCGACGATGTTCTCGGTGCCCTTGCCGCCGGGCGTGATCACGAGCAGAACGCGTGCAACTTTCGCCATCTCGACCATGTCGGCGAAGTAATCGTAGGGCACGTCTTTCTGCCGATTGCGGCCGTGGTAGACGATCTTCATGCCGAAGCCTTCGGCACGCCGCGCGATCGCCTTGCCGATGCGTCCGAGGCCGACGATGGCAAGGGTTTCGCCCCACACCTTGTCGGTCAGCGGCGCGTTGCCCTTGAGCCAATGGCCGGCACGCACGTACCTGTCGTTGAAGACGGTGCGGCGCACGGTGGCCAATAGAAGCATCATGGAAGTGTCGGCAACGCACTCGTTCAAGACGTCGGGTGTGTTGCTCACCTTGATGCCGGCGGCCTTGCAGGCCGCGATGTCGACGCCGTCGTAGCCGACGCCGAAGCAGGACACCATGCGCAACTTGGGCAATGCCTCGATCACGTCAGCCTTGATGCCGGCGGAGCCCGAGGTGGCAGCCGCGCTGCAGGTCGGCGCGATTTTCGCGAGCAGGGCGGCCGGGTCGGCTGCGTCCCAATAGCGATGCATGTTGTAGACGGCGGCGAGTTGATCCATTGAAGGCGGATAGATCGGGCCGATCAGCAGGAGGTCTGGTTTTGACATGTGGAAAGTCGCCAATGGCAACGTGAAGGTTCGAAGTTGGGCTCGGCTGCCGCACGCAAGCGCGCAGGCAGGGAGGCGATGTTACGCCATCGGCATTCGCGTGTTGATGACCGAAGCCGTTCCAGGTCCGCAGCGCTCGGCGCCTGAGGGGCAGGCAAGCGGTCGGGCGGTCGGTGAGTCGGCGCGGCCAGGCGATCAAGCGATCAGGGGGTCAGGGGGTCAGGGGGTCAGGGAATCAGGGGATCGGGGGATCGGGGGATCGGGGGATCAAGCGGGGCGCACCCCGCGAGTCTTGCGCCAGGCCCAGCCGAACACCGGCCAGAACATGATGATGAAGGTGAAAATCGCCAGCCACATCGCGATAGGCCGAGTGAAGAACACCGTCAGGCTGCCGTCGGACTTGATCAGCGAGGTGACGAAGTTCTCTTCCATCATGTTTGCCAGCACCACGCCGAGGATTGCAGGCGCTACCGGAAAGCCGTTTTCTTCCAGCAGGAAGGCGGCCAGGCCGAACACCAGGATGGTGCCGACCCCGAACACGGTGTTGTTGATGGCGAAACTGCCGACGATGCAGAACAGGAGGATCACCGGCATGAGGATGTTGCGCGGCACCTGCAGGATCTTGACCGCCATCTTGATGGTGAGCCAGCCGAGCGGGATCATGATCAGGTTGGCCAGAATGAAGACGAAGAAGATCGCGTAAATGTTCTCCGGGTTGTTGATGAAGATCGTCGGGCCCGGGTTCATGTTCTTGAGGTACAGGACACCGATGGCGATCGCCGTGATCGAGTCGCCCGGAATGCCGAACACGATGGCCGGGATCCATGCGCCGCCGAGGGACGAATTGTTGGCGGCGCCGGCCTCGATGATCCCCTCGACATGGCCGGTGCCGAATTTTTCCGGCTCTTTGGAAAACTTCTTGCTCATGGCATAGCTCATCCAGGCGGCCATGTCGGCGCCCGACCCGGGCTGGATGCCGATGATCACGCCCAGGACATTGCCGCGCATCAGCGGCCATTTGTACTTCTTGATCAATTCCCACATGCCGGCGAAGACGCGGCCGAGCTTGCGCACCGCGATTTTCGCCGGCGGGTCCATATTTACCATGTAGCGCAGCAGTTCCGAGACCGCGAACATGCCCACCATCATGGGTATCAGCGAGACGCCGCCGTTCAATTCGGTGATACCGAAGGTGAAGCGTGGATAGGCACCGGGGTTGTCGGCGCCGGCGCAGGCAACCAGGAGTCCGAGGATCAGCGAGATCGAAGCCTTGAGCATGCTGGAGTTGCCGATGAACACCGCGCCCGCCAGGCCCAGCACCACCAGCCAGAAGTACTCGAAGGACGAGAACTTGAGCGCGATGTCCGCCAGGCTGGGCGCCATGAAGATCAGCACCAGAGTGCCGAACAGGCCGCCCAGGGCGGAGAACACCAGGCCCGCACCCAGCGCCATCTCGGCCTCGCCCTTGAGCGTCATGGCGTAGGCCTCGTCGGTATAGGCGGCCGAGGCCGGCGTGCCCGGAATGCGCAGCAGGGCGCCGGGAATGTCGCCGGAGAAGATCGCCATCGCGGTGGCGGTGACAATGGCGGCCACGGCCGGCACCGGCGGCATGAAAAAGGTGATCGGCACCAGGAGCGCCGTGGCCATGGTGGCGGTGAGCCCCGGAATGCAGCCGACGAACAGACCGAAGATCGCTGAACATAGAATGACCAGCAATACGTAGGGGTCGAACACCAGGCCCAGGGCCTGCATGAATACGGTCCAGGTCATGTCGGTCCCGAAGGGCCGTCCCGACGGGCCAAACGACCCTCTTGGGGGGCAGCGAACGAAGTGAGCGTGGGGACATCGCGCCGGTCCTGAAGGGCCGCCCCGAAGTACCCGGCGGCCCCCTCAGGGAGCAGCCAACGAAGTGAGTGTGGGGACATTGCCATCGCCTAATAAAGAATGGGCACCAGGCCCCAGGGCAGGGGCACACGCAGGCCCTTGTAGAAGATGCCGTGGATCACGAAGGTGGTGATCACGGCGATCGGCATGATCAGTGCCGACCGTACCTTGAGCGACCAGAACAGGACAGCGAGCATCAGACTGCCGCAGATCAGGAAACCCAGTTTCTCGGCGGCTACGATGTAGAACAGCAGGCCTGCGATGGTGATGATGAAGTTGCGCACCTGCGGCGCGGACCGCAGCCAGGCGCCGGCTTCGAACCACGGATGCGCTGCGCGTTCGCGCCAGCCCTTGGCGAACAGGATCACCGCGCAGCCGATGAGGAGAACCGCCAGCAGGCCGGGAAACGCGTTGGGCCCGTATTGCTGGCCGGGAATCGACGGGTAGGTACGCACGTCGGAGAGCACCCATAGCCCGAGCGCCAGCAGCAGGATGCCCCAAACCATGTCGTTGAGTTTCATTGTTTCCGCTTGAAAAAGCATCCGCGCCGGCGGCGCGGATGCGGGCAGCGCGTGCGGTATCTACTTGACCAGGCCGACGGCCTTCATCACTTCGCCCATGCCCTTGCTGCCCTGTTCCATGAAACTGGCGTGCTCTGCGGGCGGCAGGTATAACAACCCGAAACCGCGCTGGTTCATGAAGTCCTGGAACTCCTTGCTCTCATGGATCTTCTTGAACGCGGCTGTCAGCTTCGCGGTGGCGTCCGCCGGCATGCCTTTGGGGCCGGCCATGCCGCGCCAGGCGCCGACGGTCCAGTTGCTGCCGGTGGCTGCCTTGAGCGTAGGCACGTTGGGGAATATCTTGTCCGGTTTGTCGGCCATGATGGCCAGCGGGCGCACCTTGCCGGCATCGATCAGCGCGCGCGCCTCGGGCAGCGAGCAGGTGACGAACTCGACGCCCCCGGCCATCAGGTCGTTCAGGCCGGGCGCGGCGCCCTGCGAAGGCACCCAAGGCGACGCGTCGGCGGGGATGCGGTTGGAGTTGAGCATGCCGGCGAGCGCCAGATGCCAGATGCCGCCTTGCCCGGTGCCGCTCGACTTGAACTTGCCGGGGTTGTTCTTGATTGCCGTGAGCACGTCGTTCACGGTCTTGTAGGGCGAGTCGGCGCGCACGTTGACGCCGGCGGGGTCGATGTTCATCAGGCCCAGTGGGGTGTAGTTGCTCTGGTTGAGCTTGGTCAAGCCGGTGTGATGCATCATCGTGATCTCGACGGTGATCATGCCTATGGTGTAGCCGTCGGGCGTAGCCTCGGCGATCGCCGCGTGGCCGACCACGCCGCTGCCGCCGGTGCGATTGATCACGTTGACCGGCTGGCCCAGGTCCTTTTCGAGCAGGGTACCGATGATGCGCGCGGTCTGGTCGGTGCCGCCGCCAGCGCCCCAGGGGACGATCAGGGAGATCGGACGCGCCGGGTAGGTTTGCGCGTGGGTCGCGCTAACCGACAAGGTAGCGGCAAGCACCGCGGCCATTACGAGCAGGGTTCTGCGTTTCATTTTCATCTCCAGTTTTATCGTTGCGAAGCACACCTCTCACCCTCTCCCTTGAGGGAGAGGGCGGGGTGAGGGTGAGCGCAATCACCCGACCCATTTCACGGGTGCGCCTTGACCACCTGCCGCTGCGTTCCGAGCTTCTCGATACCGAGTTCCACCACATCGCCGGCATTGAGGAACTTCGGCGGCTTCATGCCCATGCCCACGCCAGGCGGCGTGCCGGTGGTGATGATGTCGCCGGGCATCAGGGTCATGAACTGGCTGCAGTAGGCCACGATGTTGTGGCAGCCGAAGATCATGGTGCTGGTGTTGCCCTTTTGCATGACCGCGCCGTTGACCTTCAACCACATGTCGAGTTTCTGCACGTCGCCGACTTCATCCTGGGTAACCAGATACGGGCCGATCGGGCCGAAGGTATCGCAACCCTTGCCGCGGTCCCACTGGCTGCCGCGCTCGACCTGGAAATTGCGTTCGGAAACGTCGTTGACCACGCAGTAGCCGGCAATGTATTTGCCGGCATCCTGTTCCGCGATTTCCTTGCACTTCGACCCGATGACGATGGCGATCTCGACTTCCCAGTCCAGCTTGGTCGAGTTTTTCGGCACCACGATGTCGTCGTTCGGACCGGAGATGCAGCTGGTCCACTTGTTGAAAAGGATCGGCTCGGCCGGTACCGGCAGACCGGATTCGGCGGCGTGGTCGGCGAAGTTCAGACCGATGGCGACGAACTTGGTGATGCCGGTATAAGGTACACCCAGGCGCGGCGAACCCTTGACCAGGGGCAGCGACTCCGGCTTGATCTTCGAAAGCTTTTTCAGGCCGGCAGGTGAGATTTCGCCCCAGCCGATGCCCGAGACGACTTTCGACAAGTCGCGGATGTTGCCCATGGAATCGAGCATCCCCGGTTTTTCGCGGCCCGACGGCCCATAGCGCAGAAGTTTCATGTGTTCCCTTTCAGCAGGTTTTTCGTAGGTTTTTCGCAGGTTTTCCGGCCTGGAATCGACGGGCTTTGCCTGCGATTCCATGGAAGCTCAAATC
>JAYVST010000558.1:0-31411 GCA_043775255.1 Burkholderiales bacterium | reverse complement strand
CCGGCCACCTGACCCAGGAATGGCCTTTCCAGAAGGCGTACGCGGCAACAAGGGCGAAGAACACGGTGAAAACCGTGCCGAATGAGCGATTTGACGGCAGCGGAATTTCGCTCATTGGTCGTCGGTCCGGGGGCGCCGGAATTCAAGCACGGACATGCCCGCGTTGCGTGGCTTTGCCATAGCGCATAGGTTGTATTCGCTGCCGCGATAGCGGCTGCCGGATCTGCGTTGGCACGCAATCGCCGTTGCGACGCGTCGATTGAATTGAAACTGCATTTGCATCATGATAATCGAGGATATCAAGGAATTGGAATCCGTTACGGCGCCGGCCAGTGGATGGGACAGCTGCACCGCGCGTGTGGTCGGGGCCGTCTCAAATGTCCGGGCTTCGATTCGTGCGCCACCGCAGGTTGCGCCAGGGTCGCAATGAGTGTATTCGACCGTACCGAGGCAAGGCATTGGGGCAATAGGGCAACGATGCGACGATGCGTCCTCAAGGACCCCGCAGCGCGGAGAATTCCGGAACTTGGTATAGCCACCACGTCCGCCTGCGTTCAGCTATGCGCAAAAAAATGTGCGAATGCATTGATGGCCGCGTCGACCTGACTGGAACCGATATCCAGATGCGTGACCAGTCGCATGCGTGGGCCGGTGATGGCCAATACGCCGCACGACTTCAGATGAGCGTTGAGCGGCTCCGCCAGCGCTTGCGGGACGTGGACGAACACCATATTGGTTTGCGGCGCCTCGACCTTGAGCGCGACGATCCGGCCCAGCCCTATGGCCAAGCGCGCCGCGTTGTCGTGATCTTCGGCCAGGCGCGTGACGTTGTGCTCCAGCGCGTGCAGGCCGGCTGCGGCGAGCACGCCTGCCTGGCGCATGCCGCCGCCCAGCATCTTCCGGATGCGCCTGGCACTTGCGATCAGGTCGCGCCGGCCCGCCAGCATGGTGCCGGCAGGTGCCCCCAGACCCTTGGAGAGACAGGCTGAAACGGTGTCGAAGCCGCAGCACAGTTGCGCCACCGGCAGACCGAGCTTCGCTGCGGCGTTGAAGACTCGTGCGCCGTCCAGATGGGTGGACAAGCCGCGCCGTGCGGCCAGCGCGAGCGCAGCGTCGAAGTACGCGCGCGAAAGCACCTTGCCGCCGATCGTGTTTTCCAATGCCAACAGGCGGGTGCGGGCGAAATGCGAATCGTCGGGCTTGATCGCCGCTTCGATGTCGGCCAACGCGATGGAGCCATCCGGCTGGTTGGAAATGGGTTGCGGCTGGATACTGCCCAGCACCGCGCCGCCGCCGCCTTCGTACTTGTAGGTGTGCGCGTCCTGGCCGACAATGTATTCGTCGCCGCGCTGGCAATGCGCCATCAGCGCGCACAGGTTGCTCTGGGTGCCGGTGGGCAGGAAGAGAGCCGCTTCCATACCGAAGACATCGGCCGCGCTTGCTTCCAGACGGTTGACAGTCGGATCGTCGCCAAAGACGTCATCGCCAAGCTCGGCATTCATCATCGCCGCGCGCATCGCCAGGCTCGGACGGGTTACGGTATCGCTTCGCAAATCGGTCATACAATCGCCTCCTCGTTCTTGTGGAATTTTGTCGCAAATGCCAGGGTCGCGAATTTCAATAGTGACACGGTCGGAAACGCGGTGTCTGCCGTGGCGAATACTGGCGCGAGTGTTCTGCATGCCGTCTTCGATCGACCAGGCGTGCTGACGATGGCATTTTCCGGGCTCAAGCGGTTTGTCGGCAATGCCGTTCTTGTCGTGTGCGCAACATCGTTTTGCATTGTGCTCTGCGAAGTCGGGCTTCGCCTTGCGGGTGTTTCGTTTCCGGTGTTCGACAATTTTGACGCGACCCGCGGCATGGCGCTTCGACCCGGAAAAGAAGGCTGGTATCGCATGGAGGGGGCCGGATTCCTGAAAATCAACAGCCTCGGGTATCGCGATGCCGAACATGAATTGCAAAAGCCTGCCAACACCTTTCGGGTTGCCGTTCTGGGCGATTCGTTCGTGGAAGCGCGTCAGGTCGCCATTGAGGACACGTTCTGGAGCCACCTTGGGAGAAACCTGGGTACCTGCCCTGTGCTCACCGGAAAGCGTGTTGAGATGCTTAACTTCGGCATCGGAGGGTACGCGACCACCGAAGCGCTGCTGACGCTGAGAAAAGATGCGTTGCGTTTTTCGCCCGATATCGTTCTGCTGGGGTTTTTCGCCGGCAACGATGTTCACGACAATTCGCGGGAATTGAGCGCTGCAGCGGCCTGGAGATCGCGCCGCCCGGTCCACTCCATCGAGCACGGCCAACTGGTCCTCGACGCCTCTTACCGGCCGTCGGTATCGCGCCGGCTTCTGTATGAAGGCGTTCACCACCTGCGATTGCTCGAAGTGGTCAACGAAGTTCGCAGGATCTGGACAGTCCGACAGATTCGACAAAGTGCGGGGCGCGATCAGAAAAGCATAGAACTCGGAACTGCGTCCAAGATATACGCCCCACCTGCCGACGCGGTCTGGCGCGATGCCTGGAAAGTGACCGAAGGCTTGCTGGCTCGCATGAATGCCGAGGTCGTGTCTCACGGCGCGCGCTTTGTTGTGACGACCGTAACGATGGCAGAACAGGTGCATCCCGATGCGGGTGTCCGGCGCGAGCTTGAAAGCCGCCCGGAAATAGAAGACATGCTTTACCCCGACCGCAGGATTTCCGAGTTCGCCCAAACGCATGGATTTGGCGTTGTTGCACTGGCGCAGCGTATGCGACAGATTGCCGCGCAAGAAGGCGTCTTTTTTCACGGGTTCGACAATACCGTGATGGGTCAGGGACACTGGAACGAAGCTGGCCATCGGCAAGCCGGAAAGCTTCTCGGCGCCGACCTTTGCGAGTTGCTTGCCGATCCTCGCGGCGCGTTTGTGCCATCGTCGAATGCGCCGACGTCGGTGCGCCAATGATTTAAAGACTGTGTCGGTTGCTCGCGACATTCGTAATTCGGTCGGTTTGCTGCTACACTTTTTGTGATCGAAGAGTCAAACCATACGCGAAGCTGGCGAGACAGCCGGCACGCGTGGATATCGGAAACGTTAGCCGGCTAGCGGCTGGCTGCCAGATGGGAGATTGGGTTCTCGGGAAGGAAGATCCCGCAGGTGCTTTTCGATTGATTTGCCGCAAATAGCGTCGATCCGGGGGCGGACAGAGGCGAGTATCGCAGTCGCAGGATAATCAATTTTCCCCTCGGGCAGGGCATGCGCATTAAACGGATTTTCGATCTTGCAGTCACCATAGCAGCGATGCCCATTTGGGTACCCACGCTTGTGGTCTGCGTTCTGCTTATCGCGGTGCTGGATGGTCTGCCGGTCTTTTATGTTTCGCAGCGCAGGGTCGGCCAAACGCTCAAGTCGATCGTCAAGTTCAGGACGATGATTCGCAACGCCGACCGTAGCTACAACCGAAGCAATGTCCCCGTTTCGGGCAACGTCCGATTTCTCAACACGCCGCCGGACTCGCCTCTCTACACGCGCATCGGGCGCCTGATCGAGCGTTGCGCCTTTACCGAGATTCCGCAGCTTTTTTCGGTGCTTTCGGGCGACATGAGCCTGATCGGCAACCGGCCCCTGCCTGAGAACGTGATCGCGCTGCTGCGCGAAGTCTACCCGGCCGTCGACGACCGGTTCCTCACACCGGCCGGCATGACGGGGCCGGCGCAATTGGTCGGCCGGACTGAACTCACCGATGCGCAGCGGCTGGATCTTGAAACCGGGTACTGCAGACTGGCGACGCGTTCGGGCGCCTGGCGGCTCGACTTCGTCATTCTTGTCTACACTGTACTTATCGCGCCGGGCCTGATGCGCGCGCGTTCCCTGGAAGAGGTGCATGCGCTCATGCGCAAGTATGCTCGCCATGAGGGGGATTGACGGCATGCGCAAGGCACAGGCGGTTTTGGATGTGGCGCCGAACGCGAGCGCTGGGGTGACGACATGAATCCGCCGCGCGCGCTGTGGACCAGCAGGCCCGCCATTGGTACCGACGAACAGGCGGCTGTCGAGCGCGTCATGGCATCCGGATATTTTGGCATGGGACCGGAGACGCGCGCCTTCGAACGCGAGCTTGAGTCCTATGTCGGCGCCGGTCGCAGTGTGCGCTGTGTCAACTCGGGAACCGCAGCCCTGCAACTTGCAGTGGCCGCGCTCGGGCTTGTGGCTGGCGACGAGGTGCTGGTGCCCACCTTGACTTTCGTGGCGAGCTTTCAGGCGGTGGCTGCTGCGGGCGCCACACCGGTTGCCTGCGACGTACGGCCCGACAACGGGTTGCTCGATCTTGACGATGCCCGTCGCCGGGTCGGTCCGCACACTCGTGCGGTCATGCCGGTTCACTACGCCGGCAACCCGGGCGACCTCCAAAGCGTGTACGAATTTGCCGCGCAATACGGACTACGCGTCGTAGAAGACGCCGCGCATGCATTCGGCAGCCAAACACGCGAAGGACGCGTGGGCGGAAGTGGCGATCTGGTCTGCTTCAGTTTCGATCCGATCAAGAACATCACCTGTGGCCAGGGCGGGGCCGTAGTCAGCGCTTCCGAGACGATAGCCGCGCGCGTCGGCCAAATGCGCAATCTGGGAATCGAGACGCTCCCTGGCGCAGACTTCGACGTGTCTTCGCTCGGCTGGCGCTTCGAGATGTCGGATTTGATGGCGGCAGTTGGTCGGGCGCAGTTGAAGCGGTTTGAAGCTGTGCTGAAGCCGGCCAGGCGGGCGCTCGCGGAAGCCTATCGAACGCGTCTGGCCCCCATCCGCGGCGTCACCTTGCTCGATTGCGAACCCGGCGCAGTCCAGCACATTTTTCCGGTCCGGGTGCGACCCGAACGGCGCGCCGCGATCCGGGTCGCGCTCTTCGAGGCCGGCTACGAGACCCGGGTGCACTACAAGCCGAATCACCTCCTGCGCAAGTTTGCCGATGGCGAGACCCGTGCCGTGGCGGAATCCTTGTACCAGGAGCTTCTGACGCTGCCTACGCATGCTGAAGTAAACGACAAGGAAGTCGAGGAAATCGCGCGAGTGCTGGAGAAGCATGCACCGACGGGTACCCATCCGGCCCCCTCCGGGGGCGCTTGAAGATGCCGATCCCGTCCGCAGATTCGGCGGTGGAGCCACTTGTAAGCGTCATCATGAACGGCTTCAACAGTGCCCAGTATCTGGCCGAGGCACTCGAATCGCTGCTGGCCCAGACTTATTCGAACTGGGAGCTGGTGTTCTGGGACAACAGGTCCGAAGACAATTCGGAAGTTGTCGTTCGCGGTTTCGCTGACCGGCGGATACACTTCCACCGGGCGGACAAACGCATGCCGCTCGCGGAAGGTCGGAATTGCGCAGTTGCGCGCGCAGTCGGCAAATGGATTGCGTTCCTGGATTGCGACGACATCTGGCTGCCGCAGAAGCTCGCTATGCAAATCGAGAGATTGCGGCTCGACGGTAGCAGCGACGTGGGGCTCGTATATGGACGCACGCTATCGTTTTCCGCGCGCGGCGCGGAGGGCGAGACCACTTATCGCTACAGTGGCCGTGCACTTCCCGAAGGGCATATAGCGAAAGCGCTACTGCTCGAAGGAAATCTGGTGCCGATGGTTTCCGCCATGGTTTTGCGTGAGGCCTACGCGGCGGTCGGCGCAATCCCCGCGCACCTCACTTTTGCCGAGGATTACTGGCTTTTCGTGGCCATTGCGACGTCTTATCGCACACTCTGCGTTCAGGAGGTCTGTTGCCGATACCGCGTTCATGCCGGCAGCGCCACGCGTCGAAACAAACTGGCGTCCCACGTCGAATCGCTCGAGGTTTTGCTGCGTTGGCGCGCTGGTCTCGAACCGAACGAATTGCAGCGACGCGTAGCGGTCTACCATACCTTGATTGGTATCGAAGAACTGCGCGCAGGCCGCCTCGATGGACTTGCCAACATCGTCCTGCGCGGTTCTTTTCCGTTTCTGCTGCGCGGAACGATTTCGACCGTGCTGCGCCGCTTCGTTCGGCGCCAGCGACCGTACGCATGAGCCCGCGTGCGCTGAGCCATACGCGCTCTGTGCTGGTGAACCGCCTGGCGACGCCGCTGGGCGCGTTCGCGGTGCTTGTACTGATCGGCAGGCACTCCGATGACCTGCTGGGCGAGTACGCCCTCGTGATGACTTTCTACTATGTCATGCAGATGTTGCCGCTGCTGGGACTGACGCCTTACCTCGCGCGCGAAGTCGCGCGCCGGCCGGACCTCGCGGGCAAGTACTTCAGCAGTCTTGGCCTGCTCAGCATTGTCGGATGCGTGGTGGTCGATGTTCTGGTCGCGATATTCCTGCAGGTGGCCGACTATGCGCCGCAGGTCCAGAACGCGATCAGTGTCACCGGCATCCTGATTTTTCCGGGCATCCTGCTGTTCATTGCCGAAGTGATTTTCATGAGCTTGGGGCGCGCCGGGCCGGCCGCGCAAATCGCGTTGGTCGAAAACCTGTCGCGCGTGGTTCTTTCAGTGGCGGCGCTTTGGTTGGGCGGTGAGCTGATCGAGCTTATCTGGATTTTCTTCGTGACGCGGTTTTTCGCCTTGACGGCATTTGTGGCAGCAATGAAGAGCACAGGCATCATCCAGCGATTCGAGCCGCCTGACCCGCAACTGCTGCGCGAGACCGCCCGGGTTTTGCCCGCCTTCCTGTCGGGAGCAGTTATGTTCGTGGTCTTCAGTCGCATGGACTTCCTGGTCTTGTCGATCCATGAGTCGGTCGCGGTAATCGGTCACTACGCGATCGGCTATCGGCTATTCGAAATCAGCATCATTGTCCTTACCGCGCTGATCATGGCGCTGTTTCCCTGGATATCGCGCAAATTCGTCGGGGCTCGAACGCATTTCAGGGTCGCCATCAGGAGCCTTTTGCTCTTGTTCGCCTGCGGTCTCGGATTGGCAAGTCTGGCCGGCATATTGATCGCCGACACCTATGTGTTTCTCTTGTTTCGCAACCAGTATCCGCACCCGGTATTGCTGACCCAACTGTTCATGTGCGCACTTCTGGTGGCGGGCATGGACTATGTGGGCAGTAGTATGTTGCACGCGATAGACCGTCAGGGCATCGATACCCACGCCATGCTGATCGGGGGCGCGGTGAATGTCGCTCTCCTCTTCTGGCTCATACCGCCATACGGCATCTATGGCGCTTTCTTTGCCAAACTTGCGGCGACTTCCGTGCAAAGCTACTTGAAATTCCGAGTGCTCAATCGAATGATCGAAGTAGAGTTTGGCGCGGGCGAAGCCGCCAGGTTTGGGCTGGTCGTGTTTTTTCTGGGCGCAGGGGCTATGGCTTTGGCTGACGCGGGGCTGTCTCTTCGCTTGGGCGCCATCGCCGCTGTCGCGGTTCTGGTACCGATTTGCATGCTTGTCGCGGGGATACTGAGCCCGTTGCGCCTGCTCAGGTTTTACTGGCGACCGCGCCACGCTTGCGACGTCACTTCGATAGGCGATCTGGTAGATGTTGTGGTCTCCGATTCACGACGGCGGGACCGGGTTCTCAAGGCGGGTGCAACGCACGTGAAGACCGATACCGGTCGCATCGACCGAGCCGCAATCGGCGTCATGCTGATGAGAATCGGTCGATTCTTCCATTTGCGCGGGAACGCACGGACTGAATCGCTGGTCCTGGGACTGGGTCGTCGCTTGTGCGGGGTTTTCGCCTGTGCGAAGGGCCGCATCGGTCCCGGCTGGGTCGTGCTGGGTGCTGGGCGCGTCGCGATCTATGCCAATGCAGGGCAAGACTTGTTGTGCAGCGGGGGCGCAAGCGTCGGTGACGCCGGGGCCGGGATGCCCCAGGCCACGCTTGGCGACGGCGTGACGCTTTTGCCGGATGCGGTAGTTCCAGCCGGAGTTGTTGTTCCAGACGGAACCGTCTGGTGCGCGCCCAACCCGACGACAAGGCCGGCGTGAGCATTGCTCCGGGCAAACCCGGCGCCGAAGACCTGCCGCCGCCAACGCAGGTGCGCACCATCGCCTGCCTGATGCTCAACGGCATCGGTGACATCGTCTGCGTTTCGCCGGTATTCGAAGCGCTCAAGCACCGCTACCCGGCGGCACGCCTGACGATCATCATGCGCTCGCATTTGCGCGGCCTTGTCGAAGGCAGCGCGTTCGTCGACGATGTCTTGTTCTACGAGACTGCGCGACCGTGGCAACGGATCGTCTCGATGGCGCGCGCGAACCGGCGGCGTTTCGACCTTTGGGTCGACCTGCACGTTCCGACCTTCAACACGATGTCCTCGAACCGCAGGGATTTCCTGCGCAATGCCTGGTTGCTGCGCGTCGCTCGCCCGCGCTTCGCGGCGGCCTACGCGACGCCTGAGCTGCGATCGTTGCTAAGCCATCCGGTGCCAGTTCCGTCCGAGCGCGCCTTGAGAACCACCAGCATCGTGCGCACCACGTTGGACATCGTGACACGGGGCGCGGCTGCTCGCTTTGGAAAGCAGGTACCGGTCAGCGCTACTGAACGCGAGTGGGCCGAACGTGCACTTGCGGGTGGCGATGCGCTTCGGATCGGACTGTTTTTCGGATCGCGTCAGTCGGCCGACCTGTGGCCCGAGGGCAGGGTACTGGAGTTTGTCGCCATGCTGGGCACGCGCTTGCCGGGCGCGGAGATCGTATTGATCGGCGGGGAACACGAGTCCGCGACCGCGTCGGTTCTGGCGACGGCGCTCGCCCGTGCCGGGCTGCGCCTGCACGACTTCGTTTGCAAAGCCAGTCTCGGTCAGACTGCGGCACTGCTTGCCCGCTGTACGGCGCTCGTGACTACGGATAGCGGCCCGATGCATATTGCAGATGCGATGCGCGTGCCGATGGTTGCCTTGTTCAGCAGCAAGAACTACCCGGCGATCTGGTGTCCCGTACATGCCCGCACCGAACTGATCAATCACGCCGTTGACTGTGGGCCATGCTTTCGCGCAGCCTGCAATATTGGAAACAAATGCATGCAGATGATCGAGCCAACTGAAGTCCTAGAGGCGTTGCTGCGCCTGCTTCACTCCGCGCGCGCGGACGTTGTTCCGGACACCATCGCGACAGGGGAAGCGCCCGATCCGCGCGTGCCTGCAGGCGGTTGAGGGAGGGCGTCCACACGCGAGCGCCGACGTTTGGCAATGACCACCGCACCTGCGGGAATATCGCGCGTGATACAGGCGTTGATGCCGATCTTCACACCCGCGCCTATGCGCACCGGTCCCTGGACCAGGGATTTCGACCCGAGCGAGACATCGTCGCCGATCTCAGGCGCACCGAACAGGGCCGCGCCGTGGAGCGGATGCATTCCGGATGCGCTGACGCCTGAGCCGGCGAACATGCACAAGTTACGGCCGGCAGCGCCCTGGAATACGATGCTTGTCGCCGGATGCGGTATATACAGACCACCGCCAATCCGGCTGGCGGGGCAGATGCTCACGCGAGTCAGCAGGAGGTTCAATCGAGCTGTCGCATATGCCAGGCGACGCCAGCTTCGCGCATGGAACCAGCGCGACACCCGGTATAGCGCGCAAGCGGTCACCGAGGGCGTCAGCAAGGCGCTGAGCCGCTTCCACACAGTGCGTTTGAAACTACCGTAATGACTGGCATATTCGAGATAGGCCTCGATATCGTCGCGCAAGTCAGCAGCAAATCGCCGCAGCGGATAGGGCTCGCCTGGGTCGGCGTCGGCGGTCCTCCTCGTGTCCGGCATATCAGTCGACTTGTGCACGGAGTCGGATTCGAATGTCGTGCACCGGCACCTCGGCATCGTCCGGGAGATTGCGTGTGACCGTACATCCTGGGCCAATCCGTACTCGGTTACCGATCGACACCGGGCCGAGTACCGAGGCGCCTCGCGCAAGGTGAACATCATCCCCGAGCACTGGGAGGCCGGGCCCTGCCCCGATGTCGTCAAGCGCAAGGCCGCCGCCCAGACCACCGTGTCCTTCTACCGTCAGATTTCGGCCGGCGCTACCTGCCAGCGTCGCCGCAACCGGGTGAATCACCACCAAACCGTGCCCGAGATCGCATATCGGGCTGATGTCGGCGCCGGTGAGCATCATGTTGATCTGCCAGACAAAGCGCGCAGCAAGCCGCCATCCACTGACGAACAGGTATCGTGAAAACCGGAACAGCGCGACGCAACGAAACGATGGCGACCAGCGGGCTTCGTTCGCGGGAAGGCCACGCGTGCGATAAACCTCCTCTAGCCGATACCGGTCGGCGCGAAGTTGGCGCATGGTCGCTCGAATTCCTGTCGACGACATCTTATCGGTGGCAAACACGCTATCTGACATAATCCTGAGGTCTCTGCCCGGAGCGCACTGGCTTCTGCGCCCGGCGACCGAATCCCACTTCATGCTGCGAATTGCGTTTGATATTCATTCGATCGGGCAGAACGCGACCGGAAATGAAACCTATGCGGATGGCCTTCTGCATGCGTTTCAGGCGGCCAGACCGGCGGACTGCGAAATCCATTTCTATCACACAGGCGCCCGCTTTGCCGACGTGGACACGGGGCACTTTCACCGTTTGAGACCCGCTTGGCCTTATGTCCGCATTCCGCTTGTCACCCCGTTTCGATTGTTGCTTGATCGTGTGGATGTGGCGCATTTCCAGTACTTCGCACCACCGCTTTCCCCTTGTCCGACCGTCTTGACGGTACACGATCTCAGCTTTGAGCGACACCCCGGGTTCTTCGATCCTGTCATGGCCATGCGCATGCGAACGATCATGCCCTACATGGTACGCCGCGCGCGCAGACTTATCGCCGTATCCGAGGCTACGCGCGCCGATCTCGTTGAACTCTACGGCGTCGCGCCAGAGCGTATCAGCGTGATCCACAACGGCGTGTCGAGAGAATTCACACCGGTGGCCGATACGGTACGGATCGCGCGCGCGCTCGGCGACATCGGCATCACTGGTCCGTACATCATGTGTGTCGGCAATCTCGGAGTCCGCAAGAACCAGCGCCGATTGGTGCGCGCTTACGCGCATCTGTTGCGTGAACATGACGCATGCCATGACCTGGTTTTGGTGGGCAAGCCCTCTTTCGGCGCGGGCGAAGTCATGCGGGAAATCGAGGTGCTGGGTCTTCGCGGGCGGGTTCATGTCCTCGGCTTCGTCACCCGCGAACAACTACTCTGCCTGTACAACCAGGCGGCTTTCACCGTCTATCCTTCTTTGTTCGAGGGCTTTGGGTTGCCCTTAGTCGAGAGCATGGCCTGCGGCACGCCGGTGATCACTTCGGCACTTTCGTGCATGCCGGAAATTGCCGGAGGCGCTGCGCTTCTGGTCGACCCGCTCGACGAGTCGGCAATGTGCGCGGCGATGGCGCACTTGCTGGACAGCGACGAAGCGCGCAAACGTTTGCGAGGGCTGGGACTCGCGCGAAGCCGGCAGTTTTCCTGGGCCGCTTCAGCAGCGCTCACGTTCGAGGTCTATCGAAAGGCGGCTCTGCAATGACGTACGAAGCGCATATTGCCGTCACGACGGAGTTGTCGTGAGGGGAGTCTTTGCCAGAGTGGCCGGCCTCACCCTTGGAATACTCGTGCGAGCAGCCGAAAGCCTGATCCGAATTCTGGCGACGGACGGTCGCCGCGTTTATTTCGACAGTGCCGCCTATCCATGGACTGCGGTGCTTGAAAGCGCTAGTCAGGAGTTGCGCAAGGAACTCGATGCCGTGCTTGCCGATCGCGCCGGCCTACTCAATTTCCAGGACGTGTCGGAAGAGCAGCGTACGATTACCCGCGATGATCGCTGGAAGGTCTTTGTTTTTGCGGTTTTTGGCACCGCCGTTGCCCAGAACTGCCGAAGTTGCCCGCGCACCGCAGCGGCGCTGCAATCGATTCCCGGTTTGCGCAATGCGATGTTCTCGATCCTCGCGCCGCACAAGACGATACCGCCGCACCGCGGGCCGTACAACGGACTCCTGCGCTACCACCTGGCGTTGAAAGTGCCGCGCGCTGGGTCGGCTTGTGCGATCACCGTGAACGGCATCGCCCGTCATTGGCAGGAGGGGGCGACTTTGATTTTTGACGACACGTTCGAGCATTTCGTGAATAACGACACCGACGAAGAACGAGTGGTGCTGTTTGCCGATTTCGAACGTCCTCTGCCGTTACCACTGGCTTTTCTAAACCGGATCGTGCTTGCCGCGATCGCGCGGTCTCCTCTGGCGCGCGGGCCGCTTGAGCGCCTGCGGAACGCTGAAGCATGACACTACCCCGCTTATGATCGGTCAACTTCCTGCGCGCAGCGAGTATGTGCATGTGGTGTGCCCGCAATGCGGCGCCGACACACCGGAACATCGCCTGGCATTGGTGGTGTCGGAGATCGTCGCGTGCCGCCGCTGCGGCCAAAGCTATGTGGCTCCGCGGGTTTCGAGCGCGCACATCGAGCGCAAATTGCAGCTGTGGGCCGAGCAGGACGTGGTCGATCCGGAAAGGCTCAACCTGATCGCGGACCCGTCGAGCGTCGCCTACTATGCGCGCTTTCTCGTCTGGGTCGAGCAAGCCATGGCGCTGCCCGGACGCGCGATCCTCGACATCGGCTGCGGTACCGGCGCATTTCTCCAGGTAGCGCGGTCGGCCGGTTGGAGCGTTCGCGGAATCGAGATCGGTCGAGCCTCGGCCGACTATGCCGCTACCCGACTCGGGCTCGAAGTAAGGCAGGGGTCGTTTTATCAGTTCGCCGCGCCGGACGCCAGCTTCGATGCGCTCACGATGATCGAAGTGATCGAACATCTGGAGCACCCGGCACAGGCACTCGACAAGGCGCGCGCGCTACTGCGGCCCAGCGGAGTATTGCTGGTCACCACCCCCAACGTCGACAGCCTTTACCGGCGCCTGTATGGCAATCGCTGGTGGGTGATCAACTGCGAAGATGAACACATCGTGTTGTTCAATCGCCGCACTCTCTCGGCCATGCTCGAAAGCCACGGCTTCGAGGTCGTCGAGGTACGTGTATGCGGCGTGGACTGGCTCGGCCTGATGCGCGAGGCGTTGCGCCGCTTGCGCATCGGCCCGCCGGAACCGTCCTCGACCGCCGAGGGCGCGGTAACTGGCTACTATGAATCCAGATCGACCAAGGCGCAGGTCAAGCGAATGCTGGCCAGGACCGGATTTCTTCGCGCGATGCGCCTGATTTTGCGCGCTGCCGATCACACCTACGGGTGGCGTTGGTCTCCCACCTGCGGTTGGGGCGAGCAACTTGTGGTTTTAGCGCGGCGCCGGCCGGATTGAACCGCCTGGGTAGTCGCCGGACTTACCTTACCACGGGAGTCACGGTAAGCGCGTTGATCGAGCGCGTCAACGACTCGTTGATCAGGCGCGTCGTATCGGCGCTGTCTCTTGCCACACTCGCCTGGAACATTGCGGTCCACCAACTGAAAATCGGTGCTGTGCGGGAAAAGAACTGCTCGACAAAATCGCCGGCTTTTGCGATCGCAGTACGTGGCACGACGACAATGTCGTGGTGCTGCAAGAAGATGTTCTGATCCGGTGCGCGCCCTTCGAAATAGTCTGCCAGACGGATCATCCGGTATTGCGGTGACCGGCCTTCAGGGTTGCGGATGACAATTATGCTGTTGAGGTCCACGGTTTTCTCGCGCATCTGCGCCTGCGCCAGCGCTTCGACCAGGCGCAGCGAGCCGCGAATCTCCGTCATTCCGGGTACGCCCACCTCGCCGATGAGGGCAACCCTGCGCGGTTGCAGCGTCTGCGCCAATACCGACACATGTCGATCATGCAGCACACGTCGATTGTTGTAGATCGGAAGCAGGGTGACGCGTGCGTCGCGCAGGTGCTCCAGAAGCCGCTTTTCCACCTCTCGGCGCAACTCTTCGACGGGTCGGCCCGCTGCCGCAAAGCGACCGGCGAGCGGGAAAGTGACCCAGCCTGACGGGTCGATCACCGCAGTGTGGCGCAATTCGACATGCTGCCAGACTTCCACGGCGAGCGAGTCGCCGGCACGCAAATCACTACTCGCAGCCTTGGTGAACGGCTCGAGCTTTTCGATGATACGCTGGCGCAGTTCCGCCGCGCTGGTGCGCGCAGCCTCCACCTCGCCGGCGAGCGGTAGCGTCACCTTTCCGTTGGGCTGGATGGTGGTTGTGTGATCGAGCTCTGGGTAGCCCCATACCGATACCTTGACCGTATCGCCGCTCTCGAAGCGAAGTTCGCCGGCCGCGCGACTGTCGTCTAAGCCGAATTCGCTGACCTGGACGGAAGGCGAGTCATCCTTGCCGGGGAGGGTTGCCGCACCGGTAGCGATCGCGGTGACTGCATTCCGGCCGGCGCTCTTCGCCGCAGCGGAATCGCTCAATCCGGTTTGGCTCAATAACGGAATGCCCGAGGTGCCGCAACCGACCACGCACAACAACAGCATTGCGATTGACAGCGAGCGAAAAATGCGACAACGAAGAGTCATAATGCGCTGGGACGAAGTTTCGCAGCAATAGAACGGCAACGAGATGACATGGAAACAAGTATAGACGTTATGAACTTGTACCAAAGTCGATACACCGCCGCAGCGGATGAAGTCGGTGAATCGATCCGGCAAGCCGCGCGATGTGCAGGTGGCAAGCCATCGTGCGACTCTGAAGTTTGCGTTTGTGATTTGACCGCGCAATCATGAAGGTACTCCATGTCGCCGACTTCCTGCCGCAGACGCACGCCACCGCCGGCGGCGCCGAATTTGCCGCACGCCGTATCATCGAAGAACAGATCGCAGCTGGAATCGAAGTCGAAGTAGCGACTCTGCCGATCGAGTTTCCGGAGGCGCTGCGCCCATGGCCGATCCATCATGAGTTGCGCAACCTGGATCGCTTTGCGCCGCGCCTGGCTTACGCGGTGAAGCAACTATATTTTCCGGGTGACTTGCTCGCCGCGCGGGCGCTGCGAGCCATCCTCCGCCGTTCGCGCCCAGATCTGGTTCATTTTCACAACCTGCACTTCACTGGCCTGTCAGTGCTGCCCGAAGCGCGTGGCGCCGGCATCCCATCGGTATGGTCGATCTACGACTATTGGCTGTTCTGTCCATCGTTCATGTTGCTCACCAACAAGGACGAGACTTGCACGCGCGGACATGGCGCGCACTGCGTGAACTGCATCGGCACCCGCCGTGCGCCGGCTCTGAAGCCGCTCAAAGAGGCGCTGTTCGGCTTGCGGCCAGCCGTGTTCGCAGGCATTGCAGAAACGGTCGACCGTATGGTTGCGTTATCCGATGCCTCGCGCGATTTGCTGATCGGACTCGGGCTCGAGTCTTCGCGCATCGCGGTATTGCCGCAATACGTCTGGAAGGAAGCGGTGCGAGCGGCGGCGGTGCCGGCCGCGATTCCTCCTGTCGGGCGCCTCGTTTACGTTGGCTGGGTGGAGCAGCGCAAGGGCCTCCATGTGGTGATCGAGGCTCTGGGTGCTGTGGCGGCCGAGTTTCCCGATGCGCACCTGGAGGTGCTCGGCATGCCTGCGAATGCGAACTATCAGGCGCAAATTGAAAGTCGCGTGCAAGCGCTCGGGCTCGATGCGCGAGTCCATTTTCGCGGCAAGCTGGAGCGGGCGGAATTGTTGGCGGCGCTCAGGACGGCTTTCCTAGTCACCGTCCCGGAGCAATGGGAAAACATGTCGCCTGTGATTCTCACCGAGGCGATGGCTGCCGGCGCCTGCGTCCTGGCTGCGCGTGTCGGCGGCATTCGACATTTCGTCCGCGAGTTCGAAAGTGGACTGCTTGCCGGAAGGAACGACGTAGCCGAGTTCGCCGAGCGGATTCGTTGGGCCATGCGACACCCGGAGGAGGTATGGCGTATCGGGCGCCGCGCGCATGATCGGGCGCGCGAGCTATTCGACCCGGAGACGATTAATCGGCAGACTTTCGAACTGTACAATTCTTTGATCGTTGAAAACCGCCTGAGCGCAACTTCATGAGACCATTTGGATATGCGAAGGGAGAGCCTTTCACATGTGTGGTCATGTGTGGCGGGCGCGGCAGCCGTTTCGCCGCCGTCTCCGCTCACAAGAGCATGGCTGCGGTGGGGGGGGCGCCGGTCCTCGGACACGTAATCGATTATTGGCGCGCGTTGACCGATGATTTTGTTTTCGTCGTCAAGACCGGCAAGGACGCGGTCATCGATTTTGTCGGCAAGCTTCCGATCCAGGCGCGATTCGTCGAGCCCGACCAGCTAAAGGGTATTGCCGACGGGCTGCGCAGTGTCGAACTGCTGGTGCGGACGCCCTTCATGGTTGCATTGGGCGACTGTTATTGCCGCGGCACATTCGACTTCTCGACCGGCTTCGATTGGGGAGTTGGTGTCCTGCGCAAGGCCGAGGCGGGGCAGATCATGCGTAACTACGCGGTCGAGACCCTAGGCGATCGCGTGGTCGCGGTCGAGGAAAAGCCTGTCATTGTTCGAAATGATCTGTGCGGCATGGGTTTCTATTTTTTTCAGCCCGACGTGTTCGATCACATAGGCCGCACCGCACCGTCTAAGCGCACCGGCGAGCTGGAAATAACCGATGTCCTGCAAACCATCGCGCAAGCCGGCGTCAACTTGCGTGCCGTGATGTTCGACGGCACCTACGTCAATGTGAATACCCCGGGCGAACTCGATGTTGTCGCTGCGGACCTTGCGTCAATCCGTCCAGAGGCATGATCGAAGCACTGGAGTCGGCTTGAGGAATCCGTCCCGATATCTTCGTCGAATCCGATCTTCCTACCAGACTCCTTGCTGCGGCCCCGCCACTCTGGAAATCCGGCAACGAACGCGCCGCGTATCCGTGTGCACGTCAGTGGCCGGAGCGAACCTGTTCGAAAACCCGAACGTGTTCTGCAGCGACACGTTCCCAGTTGTAGATATCGTCCACTTTCGCCAGATTGGCCGACAGGTAGCGTTGCCTGATTCCCGCATGGTCGCCGCGCAGTGCCTCTGCAACGCCCCGCGCATCCGAGAAAAAGAGCGCATTTTCATCGAGCACCGAGCGGTTGAAGGGGTTGTCATGTGCCGCGATAAAGGCACACGAGGCCATCGCCTCGACCAACGAAGGATTGGTGCCGCCGACCGAATGGCCGTGAAAATAAACCGCGCAATCCCAGCGCAGTGCGCTCAGCACCGCGTACTCGTAGATGCCGCCGACAAAGCGAATACGGTCGCGGCCCCGATACTTTTCCGTAAGGCGTACTCCGTGTGCGGTCGACGTCTTGCCCACCACCAGTATCGGCTTTGTGTCATCCGACATGATGTAGCCATCGAGCACCATCTCGATATTGTTCTCGGGCTCCATACGGGCGATCAGCATGTGATAGCTCCCGCGCATGACTCCGTGACGGCATAGATGATCATCGTTCACCGGGCGGGTCACAGCCTGAGCGCCGTATGGAATGAAATGGCTATGGACGCCGTACTTCTCGCGCAGGTAATCGCGGATCGCCTCGTTGTCCGCGATCAGCGCGTCGCTGAAGCGCGCGCCGAGTCGTTCGGTCAGAAGCGCAAAGCGCTGCAAGGCGTAGTTCCACTTGCTGCGCTTCCACTCGAGCCCGTCCATGTTGGTCAGGAGCTTCGCCTTGCCGCGACGTCGAAACGGATAAAACAACGCGCACGGAACATAACCAAGTTCGAGGACGATATCGAAGTCCGACGCGAGAGCATCCCTCAGGCATAAGTAGTCGTATGCGAGCGTGCCCCATATGCCGAGGCGGCTTTCGCGGTTGAAGATGCGCCTGATATGGATGCCTTTCCAGTTGTCTCCGGCGTAAGGGTGTTCGTCCGGGTTGTAAACGGTGACCTCGTGTCCGAGGCGGACGAATATCGGGCCCATGAACTCGGCGTTGGCTTCCGGGCCGCCGTAGTTGTTCGGAATGCCGCGGGTTCCCAGTATGGCGATCCTCATTCTCTGTTTTTCGTGAGGAGTCCGGCGGCGGTCACCGCAACCAGACCGCCGGGCCTATTTGGGAAAGAAAGCGACTCGTACCAGTGAGCGGGGACCGATCGCAAGCGTCTGAGTATCGGCGACGGAGATGGCAGCCGCGCTCGAGATGCGCACCGCATCGGGCTTTTCCTCGTTACCGGCGGTGAGTTTTTCGGGGCCCAGCCGGTGGACTTCGGCTCGACGTGGCGCGGCCCCCTTGAGGTCGATGCGTACCCTCGATTCAGCATCGTAGCTGCGGTTGAGGATCACTACCTGGATCGCACCATCGACGCTGGAGGCCACCGCGCTCATGGTCGGATAGGTGGTCTTGGCCGGGTTGTTTCCTTCGCCCGAAGTGAGTGTCACCGCGCCCGCTCCGCTCAGCGACAGCGGCAGCAGATTGCCGCCTGCCAGTTTCGCGATCATGGAAAACGCCAAGCCGCCCGGGCGCAGGCGAAAGTCGACGTTGTTGCCGATGATGCCCCAGGTACCCTGTTGAGCGAGGTTGAACAAATAAGCGCCGCCGAATTGCTCCTGGATCGAGGTGATCAAGATATCCGCATTCGCCAGGCCGGCCTGAAAATCCTTGGCCCGGTCGAGCAAAATGTCGACCCCGCCGAAGAGCTTTTTCTTCTGCACGAACACGGAGTACTCGGTCAGCCAAAACGGCGGAAGGGGGCCGTGATCCTTGTTCAGGCGTTGCAGTGTGGCAGCGATGGTGGCACCGCCACCCATCACTTCCTCGAACAATTCGCGTTCCGAACTGCGCCACGTAAATGCGCTGTAGAAGTTGCCCTTGACCTGATCCATGTGCGCGCGCAGCCCGCTGCTGCGATCAAGCACAGTTCCGTTCCATCGCGCCAGCATTGGCACGGCGCGGATCCAGTCCGATATAGCGAAGCCGGTCTCAAGCACACCCTTGAGCTCGATGCGGCGGTCGAGTTGTCTGGCTTTGGCACGCATCGCTTCGGCGGTGGCGGCGGCGAGTTTCACATACCCCTTCGCCGTGTCCGCGAGTTCAAAACCTGCCCGATAGGCATCGACCGGCTCGTTCCCGAGTTCGAAGTGCGTCACCTTCCAGGGCTCCGCCCGCCCGTTGCGAACCCGCAGCGCACCTTGCGCGCTGCTTTTCGGACCGAGGATGTATTCGATGAGATCGGTCGCGCTCTGCGGAGCCTCACGGACATTTGCCGTGATTAAGGGAACGATGCCGGCGCCCTCGCAGTAGTTCAGAAATTCGTGCAGCCCAAGGGAGGCCGTCTGCAAGTCCCCGAACGCACTCGGTATTTCACCGCGTTCGCGCAGCGTGCCGACCGCCTCGCGCCAGTCGAAATAATCTGCATCGCTGCCGGTTGGCCAGCGCAATGACCGGATGCCGAGTTCGCGAATCCGTCTGTCGGCATCGGCCTTGACGCGCGCCTCCCCACCGCTGCGGCGCAGCCTGATTTCGTCGACAGCGACTTCGCCTGCGGTCACGATGCATATCCGCAGGACCGCCGGCGCCAGACTTTTCTGAGGCTTGAGCGTGAATCTGTAGTCGGCCCAGTTGCCCGGTTCGATCCAGGCGAGCTTGTCGAGCGATTCGATCGGCATCAACGATTGCTCGGCGAAGAAGACCGACAGCGCCGGTTTGCCGCCTTCGCCGCGCCCGGAAACGTGAAGTTCATACTCCGCGCCTGCAACGACGCCTTCTATCAGTCCCTGGCTTACACAGGTGTATCCCTGCGAATTTTGTGCCAGCACCATGTGCCCGGGGTAACCTTTGCCGCCCCAGGGCTTGTCGTGGCCGCCCGTTTTTACAAGCTTGACCCGCCCGCCGATCTGCGAATTCGGGGACTCGATCCAGGCACGCTTTTGCGCGTTGTCCTGATTGCGGAAGGAGCGGTCGCGCAACAACTCGCCGTATTCAACCAGGCCGCTCCCGGAGTCGAGCCAGTTCCAGTTCACGCCAAACAACTCCGCTGCCAGCTTGCGACCAGCGGCAGGGCTGGAGGCGTCGACGGAAATCTGTACTGCCGGACCCAGTCGGTCCTGCCCGAAGAGCGCCGCGGGAAAGGCGACTGCTAGCGCGATCAGGGTGGCGATACCAGTGTGAATGTAGGAATCCATGGCGGCAATGAACGTGGCTGGCTGTTTGGGCAAATCGCGGACTGTCTGCGGTGACAGCCCGGTGTGCCGATTGTATCGGGCTCCGGGCGCGTGCAATCCACTTTTCCGGTATTCGATCCGGACCGACGTATTTCTGCCGGTGCACGCCTCGCTGTGCGATGATCCGACGGAGTCGCTGCTTTTCCGGGAAACCTGACTATGGAATCGGCTGGAATGACTGATGGCACATTCAAGAAAAAGGGGGCGAGTCAACGTTCCGTCTTGGCGTACCTTTTAGTGACGGTATTGTTCCTTTGTGTCCTGGAGGGCGTCTATCGCACGCTCGGCTACTGGCGCAATGGCACGTTCCGGAGTCTGCACGAGTATGACGCCGAGCTGGGCTGGCGCACCACCGCCAATTACGAGGGCGGTCAGGTTTCGCAGGTCGATCGACTGGGGCGCAAGACACTTCGTACCATGCGGACGGATAGTCATGGCTCCCGTCTCTGGGGCAGTCGGCCGGGGGCGCCACGGGTTCTCGTGCTTGGAGATTCATTCACCCAGGCGATGGAAGTGTCGAACGACGAGACCTATTCCGCGGTCATGGCGCGCAATCTCGATCTCGACGTGTATGCGTATGGTGCAGGGGCATGGGGCACGCTTCAGGAGCAATTGATGCTCCGGCGCCTCCTGCCGGAAATCCGGCCCGATGTCCTTGTCCTGCAATTCGCCGTCAACGATTTCACCAACAATTCGATTGAATTGGAACGCCAGACCGTTCTGTTCCAGCAGACCGTGCGGCCGTACCTGGTTGACGGCAAGGTTGTGACACGGTTCCAAGACTGGCACCCGTATCGCCTGGCATTGCGCTATTCGCGCTTGTTCGTCCGGCTCGACGCAATGATCGGTGTGGTCATGTACCGCCAGTACGGCGACTTCAACCGCTTGTCTCAGGGGCCGCAACGCCAGGCGCTCGAACGCGAGTCGGTGAGCATCACGGCGCTCTTGCTGCAGCGCATCGCCGCGTCGGCGCCGGCGAGCACCCGGCTCTACGCCTTTAACCGGAACGAAACTGACACTCAGACCAACCGCGCGTTCGAAGGCATCGCGCGCGCAGCTGGTTTTACGGTCATCAGCGACCTCGCCGCCCATGTCGATGCCCGCGAATCAGCGACCGAAACCATGCTTGCCGAGGACGGCGTCCATTTCAACGTGCAAGGCAACGAGTTGCTCGGCATCCGCCTGGCGCAGTACCTAAAGTCCCAGAAGATCGGATCACCTGGCGCCGGTCAGGCCGGTCGATGAATTTCCGTCAGGTGCTGCTTGCGACTGTCGCCCTAATGTTCGCTTTGCACGGGATCAAGCAGCCGATGGCCTTCATCGTGCCCATGTGGATCCTTGCTTTCCAGCTCAAGGCTCCGCTTGCCGCGTCGGTGCGTCGGTTGCCGCCTGCGGTAGCCTTTGTCGGCTTCGGCATGTTGTTCGGGCTCATGACCGAATGCTTCGCGATTCTGGGAAACCTGGATCGACCGGATAGCGAAAAAATCCTGATGCACCCGGACCCGGCGACCGACTTGATGTTCGGTCTGGCCTCATATGGAATGACCATGATGGCTTGGTTGATTCTGGTGCGGCGGCTGCGGTTTCGCCTTTGGCAGGTATTTTTCGCGACCGCCGCCTACGGCGCGGTCACCGAGCAAATGGGACGGGTTCTGATCGATGCACTGGTCAGGCCCTGGCCCGGCGTCGGGATACTGATGCTGGTTGGCATCGTCTATGGCGTTTTTCCGATGCTTGCGCAGATGTTGACCGACGCCCGTTTCCGTTCCGGGCGTCCGCCCGCGCGCAAGCGCCATCTCGTGCTGGCGACGGGACTGTTGTTTGCGCAATGGGCGTTGTTCGGGCTGGCGGTACTGCCGGCACTCAAGGCGCTGGTTGGTGTGCGCGCCTGAAACCGGACAAATCCGATGGCGGCTTCGCTCTTGCATTATCATCATGCCGGATTGTTGCGCCGCCGGCGGCAGCCGTCCCTTTTTTGGAAGTAGCTAGATGCAAGATGAATTGCTGATCTCGAAGCGCGAGATGCTCGCTGTGTTGTTCCGACGCAGAATCGGCATATCCCTTATTTTCCTGTCCTGCCTGGGCGGCGCGGCATTCGCGGTCTACTACCTCATTTCGCCCAGCTACCAGGCTGAAGCGGTGGTTATTTTCAATACCAGTTTCCTGACCGAGCCTTTGCGCGATGCGCCGCCTGAGAGCGATTTCGAGAAACTAGCGACTTTTCATACACAGCGCGACATTTTTACCAGCGATCGCATGGCCGCTGCTGCCGTGCAGCGTACCGAACTGGCAAAAAGCCGGGTAATCGGCCGCCTTGAACGAATCTCCATGGCCATTGACGACGTCCGGCGCTGGATCGGGCATCGGCTGGGCATCGAGCGCTGGACCAAACCGTGGAGTGCCGAAGCGGCGGCCATTGCCGCAGTCAAGAACAATGTGAAGACTTTCGCACTGCCGGACAGCAAAGCAATGAGGATCACTTTCCGCGCCATGGATCCACGCGAGACGGTTGTGGTTTTGGACGCCATTCTGGCGGCGCATGCCGAGTATTACTACGGCGTTATCCGCAATCGCGCCGGCGGCGTCGAGAAATATCTGGAAGATGAGTTTGCGCGCACACGTCAGGCGCTCAAGGACGCGGAAGATGCGCTTTTCAAATTCAAACAGAAAGACAGCCTGGCGGCTGCTGCGCTGGGAAGCGGCGGTTTAATGTCCGGAAATCTTCCCGGAATCGTCGGCGTCACCGACAGCACAAAGATCCAGGAAGAGATAAAGCTTTACATTCTGAAGCTTGAAGAGGAACTTCGGCTGGCGGAGCAGATTGTGGACAACGAAAAGCGTCAGCGGCTGACGACCGACCTGCGCACTCGCATGAAGGGATACGTGAGTGCTGTAAACACTATTCCGGCACGCGAACTCGAACTCATCAGGCTCAAGCGCCAATACGACACGATGCAGGAAAACTTCCAACTGTTGCAACGCAATTTGCTCAAGGCCCGCATCGTCTCTGGCGGTGATGTCGACAAGATTCGCTTGATCGATGTTTTTCAGCGCCCGTTCGAAAGCGACAATATCGTGTTTCCGCAGCGGCGTGTGGTGCTGTTGCTGGCCGCGCTGCTGGGTGTGATTCTCTCGCTTACGTGGGCTTTCATGATGGACTATCTGGACCACACCATACGCAGCGCGCGCGACGTGCAGCGCTTTCTTGACCTGCGCCTGATCGCCTCGCTTGAACGGATTCACTGACGCAGGCAGTGAATCCTCGGCATTCTGCGCCGGTCCAGTGGCGTTCCGGAAATCCCTCTTGATTCAATCCCATGAACTTCGATGAAATTGCGGCTTGTGTCGCACCCCTGATTGCCGGGGCGGCGCCGCAGGATGCGCGTTGGCTGGGCCGATTGTTTCGCTCTCCGGCTACTTTCGAGGCGTTCCGTTCACTCGAAAACGAGCTCTTTATCGAGCGAGCCAATCCCGGATCCAATTCACTTTTGATCACCAGCGCGACGCGTGCCGAGGGCCGTACCACGACGGCGCTGCTACTGGCAGTCCTGAGCTGCGCCTTCGATCGCGCGCGCAAGGTGCTCCTGGTTGATGCCGATACCGATACCGGCCGCCTCACCAGCATGCTCGGTAGCGGGGCCGGATCCCCGGGGTTGAGCGAACTCTTCGAAACCGGCGCCAACAGCGCCGAGTGCGTGTCACAGACCGCGCTACCCAATCTCGGATTCACGCCGGTGGCGCGCGTTTTCCGCAGCGGGATCAGGTTTTCCCCGATCGCGTTTGAACGTTACATCCAAGAGCTGCAACCCCGCTACGATCTGATAGTGGTCGACTCGCCATCGGCTGGCGCCAACAAGTCCATCCTGTCGCTTGCGAGCGTTCTCGGCAACGCGGTCATCGTCGTCAAGTATGGTGGCCCGACGCGTGAGCAGGTCGCCAGCCTGCGCGAGGATCTCGTGCGGGTGCGCGCACGCGTGCTCGGTTGCATCCTCAATCAGCGCGAATACGTCGTCCCGCGTCTCTTTTATGGCTCTCGCTGACTGGTTGCGTCCGACCCGGGGTGTTGCGCACCCCGTCGAATGGGTCACCTGTCTGGCCTTGGGCACGGCGGGTGCCGCACTCGTGGTCGGCGTATCGTCGTTCAATCCGCTGGTTACCGGCGTGGTCATTCTCGCCATTCCGATTCTGGCGACCGTCGTGGTTCGGCCACGTCTGGGCATGTTGCTCCTGATTTTCATGATTTCCTTTATCGAGGAATTTCGCGGGGGGATCGGCGACACCAACACGGGCGGCGACGAGGCGTTGCGGTCGGAGCGCACACCGTTCTATTCGATCACCCTCGGATTGCCGTCGCTCTACATTCCGGACGTGCTCATCGGCGGACTGCTGTTCCTCTACATGGTTAAGGTGGTCATGTGGCGGGAGTCACCGCCGTTCCGGCTCGACAAGATCGGGGTCGCGCTTCTCCTGATCGTCGGCTCTCTGGCAATCTCGGTGTTCGTTTCTCTGGTGAGGCCCGATCCTTTTGGCCCCCCGGTACTTGATCTGAGCACCCTAGGCAGCATCAAGCTGCCGGAGAAAAACGTCGCCGACGTCGCGCGCTACTTCCCGATCCTGCACTTCAAGTTGTTCGCGCTGTTGTTTCCTTCTTATTTGCTGGGCCTGTTTTTCTTCCGCGAGGACAAGGACGTGAGGCAGATGCTCGCGGTTGTCGGACTCGCAATGGTCTGCACGATCGGATTGGCAACGTATCGACTGGCGTCCGATCCTGCGATATTGCGCAATCTTGTGCCGGTGGTTTTCGATACCGGCAGCGTCGCCCTGATGCTGATGGCGGCTTTCTACTCTGTCCTGATGTGGGCGAGCGGCAAATACACGTTGTCGCGATCGTTGCTGCAGGGCATTTTCTGCACTCTTTTGCTGCTGTTCATACTGCTTTCTTTCCGGCGTACCCTGTGGGGCGCGGCCGCCCTGGGCGGGCTCATGCTTCCTTTCATTTTGCGCCCCGCCGCACGCGGCAAGTTTTTGATGCTTGGTTCGATCGGAACCTGCGGAGTTCTCGTGCTGCTCGGCACAACGCCGCCTGGCCAGGCGCTGTTGCAGTCATTGGTTGCACGGGTGGGAGAAACCAACTTGAACCAGGCCTCGACCTTGTACCGGTTCGCTCTCTTGGTCTGGCTGGTTGACCGATTCGATGACCTGCCTCTTTTCGGCTACGGGGTGGCGCCGCTATGGGGCGAAATCGTGCGGATTCGCTTTTTTGTCACCAGTATGGAAAACGTCCACAGTCTGTTCCTTTGGATTTTGCTGCGCACCGGTGCTGCCGGCTTCGCCATCTGGAGTTTCGCCTTCTACCTGATACTCGCACGCGTTCTCGAGGTCTTCCGCATGGTGGACGACGACCGCGATCGCATCATTCTGGGCGTGATCTTTCTGTCCATCGTGATGCTGTTGTTCAACGGCATCTTCAACCCGGTGTACGCCAATGTCCGGCATATAGTGCCGCTCGGCATTTCCCTCGCCCTCGTCACCCGTTTGCCCGCCATTCTGGCGCGCACCCGCGCTTCAACTGCCTTGCCGGCGGTGTGAGCGACGCGAGAATTGGATCGCATCGACATCATGGCGCGATCCGGGTCGCGAGCGCGTTGCCGATCAAGGTGTGGGTGAACTCCGAAATGTGATGGTAGCCATGCAGCACGTGCATTTCGGCGACGCCATCGTAGGGCCCGAGCAGTGACTCACTGGTGACTATCCCGATGCCTGCCGCGTGCAGTTGCGCTGCAAATCCGGGCGGCAACGAAGTTACCGAACGGTACGGCGCCGGATAGGCGGGGATATCGACCACCCAAAGCCGGATGCCGGCGCGGTCGCAGGTTGCTTTCATGCGCGCAAGCAGGGCGAAAGCCAGATTGGTCTGGTAAGGCGTCACCCGCTGCGCAATGGTGTACTCGAAGCCACCGATTTCCGTGGGGCCGGCATCGCCGCCCGCAGATGCCTGTCGGGCTGTCAGACGACCCAACTGCAGCTTGGCAAAAATCCAAGCGTTGTTGAACAGCATGGAATAAAAATACGAATTGTCACCGAGCCAGCGGACGCCCGGAATCGCGTAGATGAAATCCTGAATGCGTACTCCCGGAAGATGCTCCGTTTTCTTCTCAACCAGGCGATTTTCACGGTCTAGCGCAAACAAACCGGACTTGAGGTTGTCGTCGAAATCATTGGCATAGAAACCCACTACCACAACGTCCGGCGCGTACTTGATGACCTCGTTTTCAAGCAAGACCAGTTGTTCCGCCGTGCCGAATCCGGATACGCCGGTGTTGATCACTTCGACCCGCCGCCCGTTGCGCGACAGCGCGCGTTCCAGCACGGCCGAATAGGTTTGGTTCTGCCGAACTTCATAACCCTGCGTGTTCGAATCGCCCAGACTGATCACACGCAAGGTTCCAGCAGGCTTGAGATAGTCGAACTCGCTGGTATTGCGAAACCCCTTGGAATTCGTGACGAACTCCCAGGTGCCGTCGACGCTGGTATGCCAGAACCGCGTGTTCGGCCGGATGCCTCGAATAGTGTAGCGCCCGTACTGGTAACCGGTCTGATAACGGGAAAACAAGACCGTGTCGTCCTTGAAGAGTGAGCGCACCACGATCTCCCCGCAGCCGAAGGCGAACGCGAATGCGAGCAGGGTCAGGACGATATTGGTGAAACGTTTCTTCATGGGATGGCACGATACGGATTGCGGGCAAGGATTCCTGGATGCGGTAAATGGCGGGCGCGACCCTGACCGCAGATGCTGCGCTCACGACCAGGACTTTCGACTTACGCCCCGCTATTCGTGTGCTAGTGTATCGGTTGGCCGACGCGAAGTGGCGCGTGGCATTGTCAGGATCAGGGCGGCGACAGAGTATGCACAAGTGCGACGACAAATTGGGTAACCGCATCGTTGCCGGCGCGGATTTGGATGCGTCCGGGATGTGTTTGACCAGCGCGCTGCCGGGGTGCGCATGACCAGGCCGGTCGTTGCTTCGCTGGCAGGGCGCATTTTCAGGAAGCTCATGCGCGCGCCCACTTATGCGCGCAACTCCGGTGCCTTGCGCACCATCATGGCGCATAGCACGCCGCGCCGATTGTTCAACCTGCTGGTGGTTGAGACCGAGTACAGGCTGCGGCGCACCCGGCTGTTCGGGCACCCCTATGTACTCGTTGCCGACCCGACCAATGTATGCAACCTGCGCTGCCCGCTGTGTTCCACGGGCTTGCTTCAGCAGGACCGGCGCGCCGAGATGATGCCCTGGGAGACCTTCACACGGATCATCGACGAGATGGCGCCATGGGCCTACAAAGTGAACCTTTTCAACTGGGGCGAACCGCTTCTGCATACGCATATCTTCGACATGATCCGATATGCGCGCGACAAGAACCTCGGCACGTCGATGAGTTCGAACATGTCGATCGAACTTGCTGATGACCAGATCGACGAACTGATCAAGAGCGGCCTTGAATTCATCTGTTTGTCCGTCGATGGCGCGACCCAGGAAACCTACGAGAAATACCGCAGGCGCGGCGATCTTTCCCTGGTGCTTCGAAACGTGCGCCGCTTAGTCGAGCGGCGCAAGGAACTTGGCAGCAGGACGCCCGAGCTCGAATGGCAAATGATCCCGATGAAGCAGAACGAACATGAAGTCGAGGACGCAAGGCGCCTGGCGGCCGAGCTCGGAGTCGATCACTTCCGCTGCATACCGGTCGGAATGCCCTTCGACAGTCAGAATCCAGACGAACTGCGCAACCAGTGGTTTCCGACCAGGGTGACCGCAGGCAAGGTTGCGGGCGGTGACGAAATCGCCAGTAACGAGAAGTCGCGCGCCGCTTGTTACTTTTTGTACCGCTACCTGGTGGTCAATCCCGATGGCAGGGTCTCGCCTTGCTGTGTTGTTTCCGGCCAGAAGAACGATTTCGGCGACACTGAGGCGGGCTTCGGCGCTCTCTGGAACAACGGCAGTTACCGCTCGGCCCGGGCGCAGTTTGTGCGCGGCGGCAGGGTGAATGTCCCGACCGTCTGCGACCGCTGCGATCTCTTCGAGAAGCGCTCGCAACTCGCGCCCCCCCCCGGTGGACCGCGCCTGCCTGTCAAGACCATTCGGATCAGGCCGGCACGGGACTCCGCGCACCGGCCGGCAGGCCCTGGTTGATACTGTCACGCGGCAGCGGGATGACAACCACGCAGGGTCGAAGAATTGTCATCGTTGGCGCTACCTCTGTAATTGCCCGACATTGCGCCCGCCAGTGGCTCTCCGAAGGATCGGCCCGCATGACGCTTGTAGGCCGGGACGCGTTTCGCACCACGCAGGTGGCCGATGAACTTAAGAAACTGTCACCGGCATCGACGATTTCCGTAAGTACGGCAGATTTTGGCGATCCGGCGGCGATTCAAGCGGCCGTAGCCGCAGCGGTAGCCGAAGGCGCGCCCGACATTGTTTTGATCGCACATGGCGCGCGTGCCGACCAGGCGCTGTGCGAGCGGGACCTGACAGTCTGCGCCGCTACGCTTGTCCTGAACGGTGTCTCGCCCGCGCTGTGGGCGGAGGCGTTTGCTGCCCATATGGAAATAGCCGCACGCGGAACCCTTGTGGTCATCGGCTCCATCAGCGGAGACCGCGGGCGAAAGACGAATTATGTTTATGGAGCGGCCAAAGGATTTCTGGAACGCTATGCCGAAGGGCTTGGGCATCGACTTGCCGCAGTCGGGGTGCGCGTCCTCCTGGTCAAGCCCGGCCCTACCGCAACGCCGCAGACCCGACACCTTGAGGGCACCGGTGCGAATCTGGCGGCACCGGACAAGGTCGCGCGCGGAATCTGCTCGGCCGTACGTTCCGGCAAGCGCATAGTGTACTTGCCGTTCCGCTGGCGCATTGTCATGTTCGCGGTGCGCAACATTCCCACCGCCGTGTTCAATCGCCTCGACATCTGACTGCGGACCGGGGATGCCCGCACGCGTCCGCAGGAGCGGACTGCTATTCGGTCAATCCGCGCCCTGCACGCGAATCGCCGCGAACACCTCCAGCCAACGGCGCGCATTGCGGGTTCGCGTGAAGTCCCGTTGGAACGTCGCATAGCCCGATGCGCCCATCGCCTCGCGCAGCGGTTTGTCGCACAACAGTCGCTTCAGGTACTCGTACCACTGCTCTTCGTTCTGGGCCAGGAAACCGTTGTCTGCGTGACGAACCACCGCAGCGTTCATGCCAACCGGTGAGGCGACCACAGGGAGGCCGGCGGAAAAATACTGGATCAGCTTGAACGAGCACTTGCCGCGCTCATAGTCGCGGTCGGCAAGCGGCATGATACCGATCGCCGATTCAAGCAACCGATCGCTTTCGCATTCTTCGCTCCACAACAGCGTCTGGACGTTGACGCCTTCCATGCGCAAGGCGGTAGCCTCGGTGCTACCAATCACGCGCAGCACGAACGGCACTTCCCGCGCCAACCTGACCAGAGGCGCGCGCACCATGTCGAGATACTCTTCATTGCCGACATTGCCGATCCACACCACGATAGGAGGATCGGACGCGCGTTGCAAGCCAGCGCCACCGCCAAGGTCGGCATACGGTGTGGGAATCACGTGGACAAAGCGATTGTGCCGCCGCGCATAGTCGGCGAGAAAAGTATTGCCCGCAACGACAGCGGCGCAATGCCCCATGATCCGCGCAACCCGTTCGGGATCCCAGAACAAGGCGCGCTGGTTGACCGCAAGCGGCATCGGCAACCAGATCGCGTCGTCGAGGTCGAAAACCGTGGCGGGATTGATGCGTGTGGCCAACCGCTCGAACCAGGGGCCGCCGAGCGGAAACGCCTCCCGATGGATGATTACCACGTCATAGCGCGCCAGTAGCGTCAGTCTGGCCATCAAGCGCAGCGTGCAGAAAGCAAACTGGATTGCCTTATAGAGACTCCAAAGCGCTCCGCTACGGCGCCGATTGCGGTACAGGCCGTGGGTTAAAAACGGTTGCAGGTCAAGCGCGATGCCCGCCTCGCCCCAGGCTTTCGCATAGGCGAGAATCCGGTGCCGCGTTGAAGGGCCTTCGGACGGATAGACCGAAAGGCACACCACTGACAGGCGCGACTTCATGCGCGAGGTTCCAGGTTGCGCGTCAAGGTTTGGGTGGTTTGCGTCCCAGCACGTAAAAGCCCCCTGCAAGGGTATGCGCGTGCGGATGGTCGCGCAACAGCAGATCGAGGTACTTCCAAGGAAAGAACAGCCAGCGGAATGCGCCGTTGGCCAGTTTGCCCAGCAAGCGCGGTCGCGCGGGCAAGAGCATCGGAATGAGCATGTTCGCCGATTGCAGCACGGCCGACACCGGCCCGTGCGTCATGCCGATCTCGGCGTCCTGCAAGCCGCTAAACAGCCTACGCATGCCTTCACGCGTGAAGCGCGTGTAGTCGGTCGGGTACCCGTGAAAGAAGAAGATGAAAGGTATTTCGGAGTAAAGATAGCCGCCCGGCTTGAGGACTCGAATCATTTCCGCGACCACCTGTCGCGGATCGCCCACATGCTCCAATACCGCCAGGCTGAAAACCGAGTCGAAGGTATCGTCAACAACCGGAATGTCGTGCGCGTCGGCCACCATGTCAACATTTGGAAACGTTCCAATGTTGAGTGTAATCTCATGCCCGGTGACGCGGAACGGCCCGCCACCAACGTTCAAGACGAGTGGTTCATGTCCGTCCACCGGCGCGAATAGTATTGCCGTTGGCGGTGCGCGCAAGTCCGCACTGTAGCGGTACATCATTTCCGGCGGTTTGAGCCAGCGCAGCCAGGTCTTCCAGCGCGATTTCCGCGCCGAGGCGTGCGGCGGGCGAACCGTCGTGTACTCGCGCACCATGTTTTGCCCGGCATCTGTTTCGAGATGCAGGTTGAATGACCGCCGGCCTTGCGGCGTCATGAGCACCGGACAGCCGTACATCCTGTTGTACTCGGTCCCACACACACGGCATACAAGCGATTCTTTCCCTACATCGAGAGAACCTTTGCATGCCACACAACGCAGCGCGTGATGCAGGCGAGTCAGGCCGTCGCCAGGTGCGTGTGTTGTTTCATGGATCACTGCGGGGTTCCTTTGAGCCTGTTTCCTGCAAACGCAACGTTACACGAATTCAGTTGCCGTCGGCCTCGCGATTGGCGCTGCCGCCATGCAACGCGCTTGCACGTAGAGACCGCGGAATTGGCAATCGTCGCCGCTTGCGCTGACCGACAGCAAACAGGCGTCCGACCCGGCTGTCACACAGCGACGGCGGAAGCAAGAGGCAACGCGGCATCGCGGAGAATCGATGTTTGACCCGTTTTCAGGACGTCGCCGCCGCGAGCTCGCGCCGCA
>JAYVST010000557.1:0-2139 GCA_043775255.1 Burkholderiales bacterium | reverse complement strand
CTCTTCGTCCGACCGGGGGGCACCGTCAAGCGCGGCCAGGCCTTCAAGCGTCATATCCTGACCAAGAAAACCACCAAGAACAAGCGTCACCTGCGCGGTACCGTGGGCGTTTTCGAGACCGACATGAAAGCGGTCGCGAAAATGCTGCCCTACGCGTAAGTCGGTCTTTCGTTCAACGGTTGAAGCATTCGTCAGGAGTAGATCATGCCTAGAGTCAAACGTGGTGTAACGGCGCGCGCGCGCCACAAGAAAGTCCTGGCCTTGGCCAAGGGTTATCGCGGCCGCCGGGGCAACGTGTTCCGCGTCGCCAAGGAAGCGGTGATGAAGGCCGGTCAGTACGCGTATCGCGACCGGCGCAACAAGAAACGGGTGTTCCGTGCCCTCTGGATCGCCCGCATCAACGCGGCGGTGCGCGAGCATGGTCTCACCTACAGCGTCTTCATGAACGGGCTCAAGAAGGCCGCCATCGAGGTCGATCGCAAGGTGCTGGCCGACTTAGCCGTGATGGACAAGGCGGCCTTTGCGCACATCGTCGGACAGGTCAAGGGCGCAGCCGCCTGAACCCCGACGTGTCAGACAAAAAGGCTGCGTCGATTGCGCAGCCTTTTTTGTTGTGGCGGACGGTTTGACGCGTCAGCGTAACCAAGCAAGGGTGTCCCATGTCTGAACTGCAAAGCATTGTCGATGAGGCACATGCGCAATTCGCCGCCATCGACGACAGCGCCCAACTTGAAGAAGCCAAGGCGCGCTTCCTCGGCAAATCCGGCCGCGTCACCGAACTTCTCAAGGGCATGTCGAAATTGCCGGTCGAGGAGCGCAAGTCGCACGGCGAGGCGATCAACCATGCCAAGAGCGCCATCGAGTCCGCCCTGTCGGCGCGCCGCAACGAACTTGCCGAGGCGCGGATGCAGGCCCGGCTGGCGGCCGAGGCCCTCGACGTCAGCCTGCCGGGGCGCAACACCCAGCGCGGCGGGCTGCACCCGTTGATGCGCACCCAGCGCCGCGTCGAGGAGATTTTCCGCTCGATCGGATTCGATGTCGCACAGGGCCCCGAAATCGAGACCGACTGGTACAACTTCAGCGCATTGAACAGTCCGGAAAACCATCCGGCGCGCTCGATGCAGGACACCTTCTACGTCGATGCGAAAGACAGCGTCGGCAAGCCCCTGCTGTTGCGCACCCACACAAGCCCGATGCAGGTGCGCTATGCCAACATCCATGCGGCGCGCTTCAAGGGGCAATCCGCGATGGCGCCGATCAAGGTGATCGCGCCGGGCCGGACCTATCGCGTGGACAGCGACGCCACCCATTCGCCGATGTTCCATCAGGTCGAAGGCCTGTGGATCGACGAGGACATCTCCTTCGCCGACTTGAAGGGCGTATTTCTCAATTTCATGCGCGCCTACTTCGAGGACGACAACATCGTCGCGCGGTTCCGGCCCTCCTACTTTCCGTTCACCGAGCCGTCAGCCGAGATCGACATCGCGTTTTCCAGCGGGCCGATGAAGGGCCGCTGGCTCGAAGTCTCGGGCGCCGGTCAGGTACATCCGAGCGTGGTGCGCAATTTCGGCCTCGACCCCGAGCGTTATATCGGCTTCGCCTTCGGTTCAGGCCTGGAGCGACTCGCCATGCTGCGCTATGGCATTGGCGATCTGCGCCTGTTCTACGAAGGCGATCTGCGCTTCCTGCGCCAGTTCAACTAAGGCGGCCGCAGACATGAAATTTTCCGAAACCTGGCTCCGGACCATGGTCGATCCGGCCGAAAGCGCCGACCAGATCGCCCATGCCCTGACCATGGCAGGCTTGGAGATCGAGGAGATGCACGCTGCCGCGCCGCCCTTTTCGGGTGTCGTGGTCGGCGAAATCAAGGCATTCGCGAAGCACCCGAATGCGGATCGCCTCAACGTCTGTCAGGTCGACGCGGGGCTAAGCCACCTGCTCAATATCGTCTGCGGCGCGCCCAACGTTGCTGTGGGCATGAAAGTGCCGTGCGCCTTGCTCGGCGCCAGTCTGCCGGCCGCCGCCGGCGGCGACGACAAGCCGTTCGAGATCGGACGCGCGGCCATGCGCGGCGTCGAAAGTGAAGGCATGCTGTGCTCGGCGCGCGAACTCGGGATGTCGGACGACCATGCGGGCCTG
>JAYVST010000556.1:0-1637 GCA_043775255.1 Burkholderiales bacterium | reverse complement strand
GATCTTGAAGGCTTCCTGGGCGAACGACGGCAGCGCGGTCAGCGCGGTCAGCCCGGTCAGCGCGACCGCAGCGAAGGTGAGTGCGGCAAAGAATGGTCGAGACATGAACGGCTCCTCTGGAAGATTGCGGTGAACCCGCATGGCAATGCGTGCGAAAGCTGCAGGGCAGTGTAGTGGCGCGATGAAAAAAGTGTCAAGCGCGCGCGAACGCGGCCAAACGATCGAATGTCGCGCCGGCTTCGGCGATGAGGCCCTCGAAGATATCGCGCGCCGGACGCACCGTGCCAATGCGTCCGCCACCCTGACCCGAGGGGTTGTTGATCAGCTCATAGCGTCCGGCCGCCAATGCCGCCGCCCGGAATTCGCGCAGCAGCACCCACTGCAGCGGCATCTGCAAGGCGGGCAGGCCGGATTTTTCCCAGCGTTCGATGAACACGTTACGCACATCGCGTGCCGGTTTGCCGGTATAGGCACGGGTGACGACGAAATGCTCGCTGGCGGTGGCGGCGATCTCGTCCTTGTGTTCAGCGTAGAGCCGGCTTTCCTCCGACATCAGGAAGGCGGTGCCCATCCATACGCCCTGCGCGCCCAGCGCCAGCATCGCGGCGACGCCGCGGCCATCGACGATGCCGCCGGCGGCCAGTACCGGGGTGTTGCCGACCGCATCCACCACTTCCGGCACCAGCACCGTGGTGCCTACCCGCCCGGTGTGGCCGCCCGACTCGGCGCCCTGCGCGACGATGATGTCTACCCCGTCCTGCGCCTGACGCGCCGCCTGCTTCGCAGTGCCGGCCAGCCCGATCACGATCGTGCCTTGCGCATGGGCGCGCTTGAGGATCAGCCCCGGGTTGCCCAGGCCGACGGCGAACACCGGCACCTTTTCTTCCAGCACCGCCTGCGCCTGTTCGTTGAGCAGTTTGGGCGACATGAACCAGTCGTTGGCAGGCGGCGCTGCGGGCAGGCCGAATTCGCCGATCAGGTCGCGCACGAATTTCACATGGGCGGGATAGTCGCGCACGATGCGCTGCCACATGGCTTCGATCGATTCCGGCTCCTCCTCGTCCATGGTGGCCGGCAGCAGCAGGTCGATGCCGAAAGGCTTGTCGGTAAGCTCGCGAATACGGCGAATGCGGCGGCGGATCTCCTCCGGCTCCACGTCCGTCATGCCGCCTACCCCGAGGCCGCCGGCGTTGGAGACCGCCGCCACCAGTTCGGGCGGTGTCAGGCGCCCGTACAGACCGCCCATGCCGGCCAACACAATGGGATAGCGAATACCCAGGCGTTCGCAAATAGGCGTGTGAAGTTTCCGCATGGGTTTGGGTCGCTTCAATGACACAGAAGTTTCAGCATGGGTTTGGGTCGCTTCAAAGACGGAGAAGTTTCAGCATGGGTTTGGGTCGATTGAAAGACAGAGAAGGTTCTGCATGGGTTTTGGTCGCTTCAAAGACAGAGAAGTTTCAGCATGGGCGGCATGACGGCAATGACGCGATGTCGCTCCTATTCCGACGACTCCCTCGCCCCCTTTGGGGGAGAGGGTAGGGGTGAGGGGACTCGGCGAACGCCACGCCCCCTCACCCTGGCCCTCTCCCCGCTGCGCGGGGCGAGGGTACAAAGCACGGTCCACGCATTGCGGGAAT
>JAYVST010000555.1:0-3212 GCA_043775255.1 Burkholderiales bacterium | reverse complement strand
CGGCTCTGCGCGGAGATGCATTACGTGGACATGCGCCGCTACGAGTACGCGGCGCGAGCCATTGACGAAGTCGGCCGTATGGTCGGTGGCTGGATCAAGGCGAATCGTGCCGCGCAAACATGACGATTTGTTCGAGGCCATCGCCAACTTCGGCGCGCTGCGCGAGGCGGCGCAGCGGGCAGTGCGCGGCAAGCGGCGCAAGCCGGGGGCGGCGGGTTTCTTTGCCAATCTTGAGAAGGGCTTGCTGCGCATTGAACGCGACCTTCTCGCCGGGACATGGCGGCCATCCGGCTTCACCAGCTTCGAGGTCACCGACCCCAAGCCGCGCCTGGTGTCCGCTGCGCCGTTTCGTGACCGCGTGGTGCACCATGCCCTGTGTGCGGTGATCGAGCCGATCTTCACGCGCGGCTTCATCGACGACAGTTTCGCCAACCGGGTAGGCAAGGGAAGCCACCGCGCGGTGGCGCGCTATGAGCAGTACCGGGACCGCTACCGGCATGTGCTTCGCTGCGACATCTATCGCTACTTTCCGGCTATCGATCACGAGATCCTCAAGCTGGATTTGCGGCGGCGCATCGGCTGTGCGCGCACTTTGGGCGTGCTCGACGCCATCATCGATGGGTCGAATCGGCAGGAACCTGTCGAGCACTATTTTCCCGGCGATGATTTGTTCACACCAGCGGCGCGCCGGCGTGGCTTGCCGATCGGCAACCTCACCAGCCAACTGTTCGCCAACATCTACCTCGATGGCATGGACCACTATGTCAAGGAGGTGTTGCGCGCTCCCTATGTGCGCTACGTGGACGACTTCGCGCTGTTTCACGATGACCCTGCGGTGTTGCGGGAGTGGCGCGCGCGGCTCGATCGCTATTTGCAGGGCAGGCGGCTGATCCTGCATCCGCGCAAGACTGTGGTGTCCGAGACCCGTGCGCCGAACGCGTTTCTCGGCTTTGTGCTCATGCCGGGCGGCCGGCGCGCCCTGCCGGAGGAAAGTGTGCGGCGTTTTCGCAACCGCCTGCGCGGCCTGCGCGACCGCTGGCGCGCCGGCAAAGTGACCGGTCGGGAAGTCGCTGACCGGGTCGGCGCGTGGGTGGCGCATGCGCGGCATGCCGACACCTGGCGCCTGCGCCGGGCGATTTTTCGTGGCGGATGGTTCGACCCATTGAATCCACCGCCATGAAGGCCTGACGGCGCCCCTGTGGTGTGCGGGTGTTGCGTGGCGGCTCCTGGAACAACACCGCCGACAATGCGCGCGTTGCCAACCGCAACAGGAACGAGCCTGCAAACCGGAACAACAACCTCGGTTTCCGTCTCGCCAGTACGCTCCCCAAAGCCGGAACTGCCGTGGTCACGGCCATGGCAGGTGTGCCGAAGAGCGTCCAGGCGCCGTCATGATGAGCAGGGCCGGAAGCTGCGGCCCGCGGAACCGTGCCCGTTTTGGCCCTGTGGGCGACGGGCGCGGCGTTCCGTTTCATGTTCGCTTACGTTGGCGGGATAACGCAGTTGCAGCCCATGCCATAATCGTTTTCCGCTACGCAAGCAGTCACGTAGCCGCGACCAACCTGGAGGGGCGTTGTCAGGCATTTTCATCAGCTACCGGCGCGAAGATGGCGCCGGCTGGGCGCGCCCGCTCGCCAAGGACCTGACGGCGGCGTTTCCGGCGCTGCATGTGTTTCACGACATCACCTCCATCGGCATCGGTGAGGATTTTGTCGAAGCGATGCGGCGCGCGCTTGAGGCGTGTGGCGTGGTAATCGTGCTGATCGGCCCACGTTGGCTGGATGCCAAGGACGAGGAAGGCTTGAGGCGGCTCGATGATCCGGACGACCCGGTTCGGCTGGAAGTTGAGGAAGGCCTGCGGCGCGCCGGGCTGCGCGTGGTTCCAGTGCTGGTGGGCGGCGCGGTCATGCCCAAGGGTCCAGCGCTGCCGAAACCGCTGAAACCTCTGGCGCGGCGCAATGCGCACGAGATCACCGATCGGCGCTGGGATTTTGACGTCGGGCAGTTGGCTGCTGCGCTCGCGAAGTTTCCAAGCATTGCTACTGCGCTTGGGAGCGCGCAAGCACCGGCTGTCGCGGCGGGTCAGCCTGCACTTGCGGTTACGGCGCCGCCGCCCGCGCCGCAGGCCGCCAGGGTCGAAGTGCTACACGCAGGGTCGGTGTTTCGCGATGGCGACGACCTTCCGGAAATGGTGATCATCCCCGCCGGGCGCTTTCTGATGGGGCGGCCATCCGGAGAATCCGGCAGTGACGAGGAGCTTCCCCAGCACGCCGTCACATTTGCCCGCCCCTTCGCGATAGGCAAATACGCGGTGACATTCGACGAATGGGACGCGTTTGTTGCCGACGGCGGAACGGATCACCGCGCGGCCGACGGTAAATGGGGGCGCGAGCGCCGGCCGGTGATCAATGTCAGCTGGGATGACGCGCAGGCTTATGTGGCATGGCTGTCGAAAAGGACCGGCCAGGGCTATCGCTTGCCGAGCGAAGCGGAATGGGAATATGCGGCGCGCGCCGGGACCTCCACGCGCTACCCGTGGGGCAACGATCCCGGGAAAAGCCAGGCCAACGTCGATGGGTCGGGCAGCCAGTGGAGCAATACGCAGACGGCGCCAGTCGGCAGCTTTCCGGCCAATGGCTTCGGTTTGCACGACATGATCGGGAACGTTTGGGAGTGGACCCAGGATTGCTGGAATAAAAACTACCATCGTGCGCCAACCGGTGGCAGTGCCTGGGAGTCGGGCAACTGTGGTGTGCGGGTGGTGCGTGGCGGTTCGTGGCTCAGCACCGCTGACGTTGCGCGCGTCGCCATCCGCTTCAGGCTCGAGCCTGCTGACCGGGACTTCGACCTCGGTTTCCGTCTCGCCAGGACGCTCTAACCTCCTGCATCCTGGCCTCTTTACCTCTTGCGTAGGTAGCGCGCCACCGCATTTGCATGCGCGGCGCCCTGTCGCAAGCGGGCTTCAAACCGGCGCCGAGCTGGTGTTCCAGGGCGCGCTCGACCCGCATACGCCGATCGGCCTGGGCTGGCTGCGTGCCTCGACTTGTCTTCAAGCCAGCGCGGCGCGCAAGGTGGTGTGCAGTTGCAGGAACGCGCGCGCCATCACCCGGTAGTCGATCGAGCAGAGGAAAAAGTCGACCCCCATGTCGGTCCATTGCGCGGCCGACTCCGCGTCGGTGAGGTAGACCCCGACCTTCAGGCCCGGCACCGCC
>JAYVST010000554.1:0-3094 GCA_043775255.1 Burkholderiales bacterium | reverse complement strand
CGCGAGTGCGGCAAGTGCCGCTGACCCTGGCGCAACGGCTGCCACGGCCCGCACCTGCGTCGTCGTTCAGGGTGCCGGAAGCGCGTTGCTGTCGGTACGATCGGCAGGGCGTCTGGAGGCCGCGCCCGCCATTACGCGGAACCTGAGCGGAAGAAAGACATTGCTGAAATCCGGCTCGAGCACATTGTCGGTCAGGCAATCGGGGCACTGCGCCAGCCAGGCGCCGTTGGCCTGGCGCGGCGGATCAAGCGGCGCGGCATCGCAAGTGGAGCATGTGAGGATCTGCATCGAATTCTCCCTGACCAGACTATTGACGCGTGCCCCGCGCCTTGAGTCGATTATGTTTGCGTTGCGCGTGCTGCGGTGTGCGAATTCGCACACTTCACATGAATTTACGTACCGTATCCGCACAATCTTGAGAACAATCCGTGTTGCAGCGCGCCATGCGAGTGCGGTTTTCGCGCTGCGCGAGGCGCGCGCGCGACCGTCGTAGCGGGCTCAAAGCGCACTGCTTGGTTTGCGGTGGGGCCGGGTCAGGGCGCCTGCGGGTCTTCGGCCACCAGCAGACGTGCCTGCGAAGGCGCGATATTGAGCAGTGCGCCCAGGGCCGCGTAATCGTCGGGCAGGGCGGGGTCGTCCCAGCCGTGCGCCGAATGCCGCGCCAGGGCGACTGCCAGCCTGACATTGGCGACCCGTGGGTCCCCCTCCGCTTGGTCGTCAGTGATGTCAACCAATAACTGCGGCAGGCGCCAGCGCGCCAGGAGTTCGTGCTCCAGGGCGTTGATCTCGACGTTGAGCACGCTTTTCTGCGCTTCACTGCTGCGCATGCCGGGATTGGCAACGAGCATTTCCTGCACCTGCGATGCGAGTTTCGGGGCGGCGCACCAGAGCAGCATCTCGGCGAAGTCGTGCAGCAGCGCGGCGGTGCCTATGATCTCCGCATCGAGATCGTTGCGCCGCACCGCCCAGTCGAAAGCGAAGGCGGCGGCGCGCTGGGCCCGCGCGAGCACCGTGCCCAATCCTCTCGTCAGGTTTTGCGTCATGCCCGGCGGCGGCGCCACCGGCCGAACCTGGGCGAAAGCGCGAAAGAACGGCGGAATGCCCAGCATGACGATGCAGCCGGTCAGGCTTTCCACGTCGGTGTGCTGGGAGCCGCGGCGCAGTGAAGCCAGATGGCGATACAGCTTGACGCACATCAGCGGGTCGCGCATGACCGCGTCGGCGATGCCTTGCGCATCGACCGCGTCCTCATTGGCGGCAAGCGCGGCGAGCGCGGCCGCTGTTTCAGGCAGAACCGGAATTTCGATGCGCGAAAGGTGCTCTGACCATGCCGCGAGATCGCGCAACGGTGCGGCAAGATGGGAAGTGGCGGGCATGGGGGCGGATTGTCCTCAATCTCGATTACGGCCGGCACGCCGCGCGCTTGAGAAATTCGTGAGTCGTCCGGGTCTATCGCGGTCGCGCCGCCACCGGGCCGCTTCGAGGATTCCAGCGCGGCGCCCGTTTGGCGGGCGCGCCTCGCATGGAACCGATGTCTGCGAGGCAAGAACATGCCGCTTGCGCGGCGGAAATTTTCTGGCGGCGATCAACTTCCCGCAGCCAAGGGCCACGCCGCGGCGGCATCAGGCCGCGCCGCCGATATCGATCACCACCTTGCCGCGCGCTTCGCGCTCGCGGATCAGGCGCATCGCCTCCCGATGCGCCGCCAGCGGCAGGACATGCGATACATGCGGACGCAGGGCGCCTGCGGCGGTCCAGTCGAACAGGTCGTTCATCATGGCGCGCATGCGCGGCTCGAAGCGTGCGCGTTCGTCCAGCGGACCCCAGCCGTAGTACAAGCCCATGTTGTGGCCGAGCACGGCGATGTTCTTGACCAGCAGCAGGTTGGCCGGCACCTGCGGGATGCGCCCGCCGGCGAAGCCGACACTGACCAGCCGGCCGAACGGTCGCAAGGTGCGGATGATGGCGTCGCACGCGTCGCCGCCGACCATGTCGATGGCCACGTCCACGCCCTGGCCGGCGCTGGCAGCCATCACCGCGTCGCGCAGCCCATCGTAGCCGACGGCGGCGTGCGCGCCGTGCGCGAGCGCGAAGGCGCGTTTCTCCGGTGTGCTGGCCACCGCGATCACGCGTGCGCCAAGATGGCGCGCAAGTTCCACTGCGGCGACGCCGACACCGCCGGCGCCGCCCGTAACCAGAACGGTATCGCCTTCGGCGACCGCGGCACGCCAGCGCAACGCGCCATAAGCCGTGCCATAGGCGTTGGGCAAATGGATCGCCGGCACCAATGGCCACCGGCCGGCGCCGTCGGCGGGCAACGGGTAGACCGTGGCCGCGCTTGTCACCACCTGCTCGGCTAAGCCGCCCCAATCGGTGATCGCCAGCACGCGGTCGCCCACCTTGACCTGACTCACGCCCTGCGCGACTTCGGTGACAGTGCCGGCGACCTCGGTGCCGGGCGTGAACGGCATCGGGTAGGTGCGCTGGTACTTGCCCGCCACCTGCAGGCTCATGGCGAAACTGACACTGGCGTAGCCGACCGCGATGCGCACGCCACCGGTGGTCATCGGCGGCGTGGCGACCTCCTCGACCTCAATCTCATTCCAGTCGCAGGGGCGATGGCAGACCAGGGCGCGCATGGCTTCTCGGGGTTGCATCAGGACAGGGGGTCCCTGACGAACAGGGTCTGTAGCGGCACGGGCCCGACCTGGCGGCTCCAGTGACCGTGCAGCGCGGGATCAAAAACGGCGCCGGCGGGCAGCGTGTCGGCCGAATGGAAATGCTGGCCCGGGCCGAAGACGCGCGAACTGCCGTCCTGCAGGCTGATTTCCATTTGCCCGGCCAGGATGAAGACCCATTGCGGGGCCGGCGTGCAATGGAAATTGCTGCGAAATCCGACCGGGCTTTCGCGCAGTTGGTAACCGGCACAGGGGAACACTTGCGACAACGAGGCCGGCGGCGTCCCTTCACCCAGCACGATTCGTTCTTCGCGAAAGCGGGCGCGGCCGTCGTGGTCGGTGAATAAGACAGTTTTGGTGAATTCGGGCATGGCTGGGCTTTGTTGATGGACGGTCGATCGGATGTCGGGCGTTGC
>JAYVST010000553.1:0-2597 GCA_043775255.1 Burkholderiales bacterium | reverse complement strand
CCATCGGCTCCGGCTGCGGCTGCGCGGTCAAAGCAGGCCAGCACCTGAGCGGTCACCGGCAGACTGCGCTTGAGCGTCGCGGCCTCGGCCAGCATGGCGCGCAGATCCTTGCGCAACGTCGCCACATCCGCGCTCACCACGCTCGCCGCCTCGCCGCCCAGCGCCTTCGCAATGGTCGGGCCGCGTGTCTTGAGCATGTTGGGCCCGCCCGAGGTGTCGGCGAAAATGTCGACGATGCGCTTGGGGTCGATCCCGAGGTGGTCGATCAGCGAGACCGCCTCGCCGAGCGCCTGCCAGTACACCAGGAGCGGCAGGTTGATCGCCAGTTTCATCGCCGCGCCGGCGCCGTGCGCGCCGAGATGCTCGACGCGCCGGCACATCAGGTCGAGCAGGGGCCGGGCGCGAGCGACGTCGGCGTCGGCGCCGCCGACGAACCCGATCAGTTTGCCCTCCGCCGCCGGACCTACCGACCCGCCCACCGGACATTCGACATAGGCGGCGCCGGCACCGGCCACACGCGCCCCGTTGGCGCGCTGCACTTCGGGCCGCACTGTGCTCATGTCGATCAGCAACCCACCTCGCGCGACACCTGCGACTAAGCCATCAGGCCCGCCATACACAGCTTCCACGGCAGCAGCGTCGGCCAAGAGGCTGATCACCATATCGGTCGAGTGCGCCAGAGCCTTGGCCGTAGCCGCTTGCGAAGCGCCGGCCGCGACTACGGCCGCCGCACCTGCCGGCGTGCGGTTCCAGACCGAAACGCGATGTCCCAGGCCAAGCAGACGCTTGCCTATGACGGTGCCCATCTTGCCGGTACCGGCGATTCCGACATGCATGAATTTCTCCCGCGAAAGCCGAAACCGGCCCGTTCAACAACCGTCGTCCGATCGGTTCGGCGATTGACATGCCCTGCAAACGCAAGTCTAATGTACAACATAAGTTATCGCTAGATAAACAACAATTCACGGCGCAACGCAGCAAAAGCGGGGCCCATTGCAACGCGGCTGCGCGAGCGCGTGCGGAGACAGTAAAAGCATGATCAGGCTGCACGGCTTCTGGCGTTCGCTTGCCACCTACCGGGAGCGCAACTACCTTGCCGATGCACTCGGTCTGCCCGAGGACAAGAAGCTCGCATTCATTCAGCACTGGTTTTCGCTCGGCTCCGACGCGCTCGAAGCCAGGCTCACGCGCGACCCCGAAAGCGGCAGCTTTGCCCACGGCGACACACCAGGCATGGCCGACGTGGTGCTCGCGTCTCACGTATTGGGGGCGCGCATGTTCAAGACCGATCTGTCGCACTCGCCCAGGCTGGCGGCGCTCGCCGACCGCTGCTTGGCCCTCCCTGCTTTCGACCCGGGCCGCTTGGGCCAGGGCCATTGAATCACCAACGGTCGCACCCGCTATCACAACAACAGGAGGCTTGCGTCATGCAAACCAATCGCAGGAAACTCATTGAAAGCGCGGTCGCCGGCGTCGGTCTGGCCGCCAGCGGCGCCTCATTCGCGCAGGCCGGCGGCGAAGTTCGCATCGGCCTGCTCACGGTGAAAACCGGGCCGCTGGCCTCCGGCGGCATCGACATGGAGCGCGGCCTGGCGATGTACCTGGCCGAACGCAACAACCTGCTCGCCGGGCGCAAGATCAGCGTCATCGTCGCCGATACCGGCGGCGTGCCGGCCACCGCGCGCACCAAGACCCAGGAGCTGGTCGAGCGCAACAAGGTGCATCTGCTGATCGGACCACTGGCGGCCTTCGAAGCGCTCGCCATCGACGACTACATCAAGGCACAGGGCATTCCCACGCTGGCGGTGGCCGCCGCCGAGGACATGACCCAGCGCAAGGCCAACCCCTGGTTCGTGCGCGCCACCTCCACCTCGTCGCAGAACGCCTACCCGATGGCGGACTACTGCGCCAAGACGCTCAAGTGGAAGCGCATGGCGTTGATCGCCGACGACATCGCCTATGGCCATGAAATGCTGGGCGGCTTCCAGCGCGTGTTCGAGGAAGCCGGCGGCCGGATCGTGCAAAAGATGTTCCCGCCGCTCACCGTGCCCGACTACGGCACGTTTCTGGCGCAACTGAAGACCAACGTCGACGGCCTGTTTCTGGGCTTCGCCGGCTCGAACGGCTTTCGCTACCTGCGCCAGTTCAACGAGTACGGCCTGCGCGGCAAAGTGCAGGTTGTAGGCGGCATGACCGCGCTCGACGAGTCGGTATTGCGCAACATGGGCGATGAAGCGCTCGGCATCCTCACCTCCTGCTGGTACTCGGCCGAACTCAACAACCCGCTCAACAAGCGCTTTGCCGAAGCCTTCCGCAAGGAACACAAATACGACCCCGGCTTCTACGCGGCCTCGACCTACGTCAACGGCGCCGTTCTCGAGGCCGCACTCGATGCCGTGAAAGGCAAGATCGAGGACAAGCAGGGCTTCATGAAGGCGTTGCGCAGCGTCAAGGCGTTCACCGTACGCGGGCCGGTGGCATTCGACGCGCTCGGTAATGTGGTGGGCGACGTGTTCATCCGCCGCGTCGAGCGCAAGGACGGGCGTCTGGTCAATACGGTTCAGCAGACCTATCCCAACGTGAGCCAGTTCTGGACC
>JAYVST010000552.1:0-4242 GCA_043775255.1 Burkholderiales bacterium | reverse complement strand
ACGATGGTGGAGATGAACATCGGGTTGATCATCTGATGGTCGGCGGCGCGCATTTCGACTTCGCCGGTGTCGCTCATGAACTTCATGCCTTCCAGGCCGAAGGCGATCTGCAGCGGATCGCTCGATTTTGTCTTCTTCATCACCTCGGCCAGCATGTACATCATGGTATTGACGCGCAGGTAGTAGAAGTCGAGCTTGTATTTCTTCTCGAAATCGTTGGCAAACTTTTCGGTCTTATTGGGCGTGATGTTGGCATGCCACTCGGTCAACTGCTTGACACGGCCGGCGGCGGCTTCACCCATCGCGGTGGGGGTGCCCAGACCGCCTGCGTAGTAGGTATAGAAATCGCCGGTGTAATTGGCGTCCTTGGCCGCCTTGATCAGGAGCGACATGTCGTTGCCCCAGTTGCCGGTGATGACGATGTCGGCGCTGGCCGCCTTCATCTTGGCGACATAGGGCGCGAAGTCCTTGACCTGGCCCAGCGGGTGAAGGTCATCCCCCACAATCTGGATGTCGGGGCGCTTCCTTGCAAGCAGTTCCTTGGCGATACGCGAATTCTGCTGGCCGAAGGCGTAGTTCTGGTGGATCAGGTAGACCTTCTTGATCTTCTGGTCCTTGGCGATGAAGGTGGTGAGCGCCTCCATCTTCATGTCCGCATTGACGTCGAAGCGGAAATGCCAGAAGTTGCACTTGCTGTTGGTGAGGTCGGGGTCAATTGCGGCGTAGTTGAGATACAGCACCGTCTGGCCGGGGTTGCGCTCGTTGTGCTTGCCCACCGCGTCGGAAATCGCCAGCGCCGCGCCCGAGCCGTTGCCCTGCGTGACGATGCGGATGCCGCGGTCGATCGCCACCTTCAGCTGGTTCAGGCTTTCCTGCGGCGTGCCCTTGTTGTCCAGCGGCACGATCTCCAGCTTGGGCCCGCCGGTGAGGTTACGCGCATTGATATCGTCGACGACGAACTGGAACTGCTTGATACCGGCTTCGCCGACATTGGCGAAAGGGCCGGACAAGGGGTCGATATAGCCGATCTTGATGGTCTGGGCGGCGGCGCCGAATGCGGCGCAGGCCAGGGCGACGCCGACGATCAGGCGCGAGCGGTTCAGGTTTGACATGCTGTCTCCGTATGTGAAAGGCCGGATTCGAAGAAGCTGATCCGGCTCGCTTTGAAACGCGGATTCTAGCCTACGGTGTCGATTCAATGCTTGGGGAAAACCCTCGGACGCGACACTGCCCGTGAGCGCCCTGCGTTCGTGCAAGACGGCCGGGGAAAAGGCGCAGACGCGTCAAGCGATCCTGGTTGCCCTCCCTAAATGCTCAGGGCGTGCTGCGGATCGGCCTTGAGCACCCCGCGTTCCACCTTCAATACGAGCTCGGTCAAGGCCCGGCTCAGGGGCGCTTCGCGCCCGAGCGAGCGCGCGGTCGCAACCACATGGCCGTTCATGAATTCGATCTCGGTGCGGCGCCCTTTGCGCATGTCCTGACCCATCGAGGCGACCTGCGTGTCGGAGCGTTTTTTCGCCTGCGTCAGCAAGGTTTCCTCCAGCGCTGCGAGGGCGGCGGCATCGCCTGCGCCGGCCAGCGCGAATCTCTCCGCGTCGAGGCCTACCACCGGTTCCAGCGCGTACCCTGCGGCCTGGCCGATGCGTACCGCTTCTCCCGCCAGGCGGATCAGCAGGCGCCGGTGCGGTTCCGAGCGCGCCACCTCGTTGCCCATCATGCCGGTGGCGGCCGACAGGCCGTTTTCCATCGAGTTGGCGACCAGTTTGGACCAGCGCTCGCCCCACAGATTGGTGGTCACTTTGACGCTGTCGGCATAGGCGAGCGCCTGCGCCACCCGCCCGGCGCGTTCGGTGACACGCCCGTGGATTTCGCCGACGCGGAAGATGGTGTAGTCGGCGCCGCCCTTGGCGACGCCGCGATGGATGCGGCCGGGCTCATGCAGATCGACCATGATCTTGCTGGCGATGCAGCCCAGAGTCCGGCCCCAGCCGACCACGCCGGCCAAGCGTTCCTCGTTCATGCAGTTTTGCAGCGAAACAGTGAAGCCGTCGCCGGCGAGGTAGGGGCGGATCAGCATCGCGGCCCACTCGGTGTCGTACGCCTTGGGGCAGATGAACGCGATGTCGATAGGTTCCTCGCGCGCCAGTTGCGGCACGTCGCACACGTGCATGGCCCGCACCGGCACGGTGAACGACTCTGCCGGCGTAGTGCCGGTGAGAGACAAGCCGTGGCTACGCATTTGTTCGACGTGGGCGGGCCAGGCGTCGATCAAAACGGGATCGAGTCCTGCGCGTGCCATGTGGGCGCCGACATAGCCGCCGACGGCGCCGGCGGCGACGATTGCGATGCGGGGTTTTTTCATGCTTTAAGTCTTTCAAGTGAGGAGATGAAGGTTTTGTGGCGGAATCGGTCTCAGGAGCCTGGAACAATGCCTGCCGGCAGTCCTTCGATGTGGGCGCAGATCTCGCCCGGCCGGGTCAGCCACACCGCGTCACGGTGCGCGGTGATGTGCTCGATCACGCGGCGGAACTGGCGCAGCCGGTAGGGCTGGCCGAGAATGAAGCTGTGCAGCACCACCGACATCACCAGCGGGCGACGCGCCGACTCGGCCAGCATCTCGTCGAACTGGTCGATCAGGTTTTCGCAATGGAGTGTAGAGGGCGTGCGCCGTGTCACCGCCTCGAACGAATCGTTGAGATCGTGCGCATAGGGCACCGAGAGGATGCGGCCCTTTCTGGTGCGGAACCACACCGGCTGATCGTCCAGCGGCCAGTCCATCATGTAGCGATAGCCCGCCTCCTGCAGCAGGTCGGGCGAGTGGTGCGTCTGCGAAATGTAGGGGGCGAGCCAGCCGGCCGGCGGCCTGCCTTCGTGGCGGGTGATCGCCGCAGTTGCCTCGGCGATGCAGGCGGTTTCGGTGGCCATGTCCATGTCGGCCTGGCGCTCGGCATTGGTGCGGCCGTGGCCGACGATCTCGTCGCCACGCGCCCGGAAGGCCGCGATCAACTCGGGGCAATAGTCGTAGAGCGCGGTGTTGATCAAGAGGGCATACGGTATGTTGCAGGCCTCGGCTAATTCGAGCAGGCGCCAGGCGCCGACCCGGTTGCCGTAGTCGCGCCACGCGTAGCTGCGCGAATTCGGCTGCGGATGCGCCACGCCGTAGTCGTTGCCCAGGCCTTCGCCGAAGGCGAAATGCTCGACATTGAGCGAAAAATGGATCGCCAGGCGCTTGCCGCCGGGCCAGCAATAGTCGGGGCGCCGGGTGATGGCGGAGTAGTCGTAGCGGCCGTGGGTACGCAGCATTGGTTTCCGGGGGTGCGAGGCGGTGGGCCGGGCGCAAGGGTGCTGCGCACGGCAAGATGGAAAACTATACCGTGCCTTGCGTCACACCGGCAGCAAGCGTTCGGCAGCAGACGGTTTTGGTACAGTGAACGCAGGTAACGACAACATGAAAAGGACACAGGACATGATTGCCAGGACAATAAAGCCGGCTGCGGCGAAACAGGCAGTCGCTGCGAAAAAGGCAGGCGCTTCGAAAAAGCCCGTCGGCGCGGCGCCGGCAACGGAAGCGATACCGGACGGCCCGGAGCTGATCGTCGAAAACCAGGGGCATGTGCGCGTCCTCACCATCAATCGCGCGCACCGGATGAATTCGCTCACGCCGACCCTGATGCACACGATTTCGCATGAATTCAATGAAGCCGGCATCGACCCGCAGGTGCGCGCAGTGGTCCTCACCGGCACCGGCGAGCGCGCCTTTTGCGCCGGGCTGGATCTGAAATTGCGGCGTGAGGCGGACGCCGCCGGCCAGGCCAACCGCTACTTCATGCACGAGGTGAGCCGCTTTTTTCTCGAGGTGATCCAGGAATGCGCCAAGCCGACCATCGCGGCATTGAACGGCGCGGCGGTGGCCGGCGGGTTCGAGATGGCGGTAGCCTGCGACATCCGCATCGGCGCCGAGCACGTGATGATGGGGCTGCCGGAGGCCAAGCGCGCAATGGGCGCGCACTTCTCCACCATCATGCTGCCGCGCGTGATTCCGCGCGCCATCGCCATGGAAGTGCTGTTCTGCGGCGACCTGTATCCGATCCAGGAGGGCTATCGCTGGGGCTTCATCAACCGGGTGGTGCCGCGCGGCCAGGCGCTGGCTTCGGCGCTTGAGATGGCGCAGGCGATCGCGCGCAACGCACCGGTCACCGTGCGGCGCATGAAGGAGACGGCGATGAAGTCCTCCGGCATGCC
>JAYVST010000551.1:0-7982 GCA_043775255.1 Burkholderiales bacterium | reverse complement strand
GGACCGGCGTCCGCGCCGGTCGCCGTTCTCATCAGAAACAACGGGCTGCATCTGGAAATCCAGATCGACCCTGCCGACAGCATCGGCAAGACCGACGCGGCCGGGGTCAAGGACGTGCTGGTGGAAGCCGCGCTCACCACCATCATGGATTGCGAGGATTCGGTGGCGGCAGTCGATGCCGAGGACAAGGTCAACGTCTACCGCAACTGGCTGGGCCTGATGAAGGGCACCCTGACCGAGGAGGTGTCCAAGGGCGGCACGACCTTCACCCGCCGCCTCAATCCGGACCGCACCTATGCTTCCCCTGCCGGCGCCAGCCTTACCTTGCACGGTCGCTCGCTCATGTTCATCCGCCATGTCGGCCACCTGATGACCAATCCGGCCATCCTCGACCGCGACGGCAACGAAATCCCGGAAGGCATACTCGACGCGGTCGTGTGCAGCGCCGCCGCCATGCACGACCTGAAAGTGAAACTCAACTCGCGCACCGGTTCGTTCTATATCGTCAAGCCGAAAATGCACGGTCCGGCCGAGGTCGCCTTTGCCGACGAATTGTTCGCACGGGTCGAGGACCTGCTGGGCTTAGCGCGCAACACCCTCAAGATGGGCATCATGGACGAAGAGCGGCGCATGAGCGTCAACCTCAAGGCGGCGATCGCGGCCACGCCGGCGCGGGTGGCCTTCATCAACACCGGTTTCCTCGACCGCACCGGCGACGAGATGCGCAGCGCCATGGAAGCCGGCCCGATGATCAAGAAGGGCGACATGCGTTCCACCGCCTGGATCACTGCCTACGAAAAGAGCAATGTGCTGGTCGGCTTAGATTGCGGACTGCGCGGGCGCGCGCAGATCGGCAAGGGCATGTGGGCCATGCCCGACCTGATGGCCGCGATGCTGGAGCAGAAGATCGCGCATCCGAGAGCAGGCGCCAATACCGCCTGGGTGCCTTCGCCCACCGCCGCCACCCTGCATGCCTTGCACTACCATCAGGTCGACGTGCAGGCGGTGCAGCAGGAACTGGAGAAGACCAAACTTGCGAGTGTGGCCGGGGAGTTGCTCGATGCCCTGCTTGCGGTGCCGGTGGCCGAAAAGATTGAATGGACGCCCGAGGAGCGGCAACGCGAACTCGACAACAATTGCCAGGGAATTTTGGGCTACGTGGTGCGCTGGGTCGACCAGGGTGTGGGCTGCTCGAAGGTGCCCGACATCAACAATGTGGGGTTGATGGAAGACCGCGCCACCCTGCGCATTTCGAGCCAGCACATCGCCAACTGGCTCCATCACGGGGTGGTGACCGAGGAGCAGGTGAAGGAGACTTTCCACCGCATGGCAAAGGTGGTCGACAGCCAGAACGCCGGAGATGCGTTGTACAAACCGATGGCGCCAAGCTACGATGCCTCGCTCGCCTTCCGGGCGGCTTGTGCGCTGGTGTTCGAAGGACGCGCGCAACCGTCCGGCTACACCGAACCGCTGCTGCATCGCTATCGCCAGGAATTCAAGGCGACTTGAGGATTGGTTGCGCGCGCATGACGCCGGGCTTCCTGGCCGCGCGCCAGTCATGATGCCGGCCTGTCCGCCATGACTCTCGCGGCCGGCGCCGGCAGCCCCCTGACCCGCGGCCTGATGGCCCTGATTGCGACCGCCGTATTCACCAGCGCGGGGACGATCCACTTCCAGACCCCGATGCTGGGGAAAATCGCCGCCGAGTTCGCCGCCACGCCGGCGGCGGCAGGCTGGATCGCAACCCTTTCATTCGGAGGCTACTTCGTCGGCACCGTCTTGCTGGTGCCGTTGGGCGACGGGTTCGAGAAGCGACGCCTGGTGTTGTGGCAGATTGCGGGCCTGGTGCTCTCGCTCCTGGCGATGGCGGTGGCGCCTTCGCTTTTCGTGCTCTCGCTGGCGGCTCTGATGGGCGGCATTTGCTGCACCTTGTCGCAGCATCTGCTGCCGATGGTGTCCGAGTGGTCGGATCCGAAGCAGCGTGGGGTCAATGTCGGCACGCTCCTCTCGGGCTTGTTTCTCGGCGTCATGTGGGCGCGGCTCGCCGGCGGCTTCGTGGCGGAGCACATGAACTGGCGCTGGATGTATGTCATCGCCGCTGCCATGGTTGCCCTGATGGCCTGCGCATTGTTCGCGCGCCTGCCGGCGATGCCGCCTAAGACCCGGCTCTCCTACATCGCCCTGCTCGCATCGATGCTGCGCCTGTACCGCGAACAGCCTGTCCTGCGCGACGCTTCCGCCATCCAGTTCCTGATCGGGCTGTGCTACGGCGGCTTCTGGGCCACCATGGCCGGCATGCTGCTGGAAATGCATGCGCTCGGTGCAAGCGCTGCGGGTCTGATGGCGATTCCCGGTGCGGCCGGGGTGCTGGTATCGCGCCCGGCCGGACGCTGGATGGACCGGGCCGGGGCAGCGCCGGTGGTGCGTAGCGCGACCTTCCTGGTGATCCTGGCCTATGTGGCTTTTTGTTTCGCGCCGCATTCGATGGCGGCCGTGGTGACGGGCGCCATCCTGCTCGACGCCGGCTTGCGCGCCACTGCGGTCGCCAATCAGACGCGGGTTGTCGAAATCCTGCCGGAGGCGCGCAGCCGCTCCAGCACCGTTTTCATGGGGCACATGTGGGCCGGAAATTCGGCGGGTGCGTTCCTGGCCAGCGCCGGACTCACCCATTGGGGCTGGTACGCCGTATGCTTGATGGGATTGGTGGCTGCGGGTCTGGCCTTGGTTGCCGGCCTGCGCATTGCGCCGAAAGTCGCAACGGGCGGATGATTGGGCGAAATTGGCTTTGGGTTTTTTGCATGCGCCACGATCAGGCGACGGCGCGAACAGCGGCAGCTTCGTGTGATCAAATGTGACGATTGAGTTTCATCTGGGTGTCATGTCCGGGCTGTAAAATATGGTTTTGAATTTGTGTCGCAGACATCGCGACAAAAAGACAGGTAGACAGATGAACGCTCCGGAAAGCAACGACCTCCCTCCCGCAGAGGTCGATTCCGAGCAGAAAGCCGAAAGCGTCAAGGTTGACTCCGCCGATATCGCTTTCGTCTCGGTTCTTGATTCGGTCAGCACGCTGTATGGGGTTACAGGCAAGATACTGCATCAGCTGATCGGGCTGGAGTTTCGCAGTGGTCGCGCGCACGACGCGCATATCGAAATCGTGTACGCCCCGGAGCGGGTCCCGGTCCTGATAGAACGCATGCGCCGACGCTGGGGCGCGGTGGCGGAAGTTCGTCTGGCAGAAACCTTGCCCGACAACATTCCCGGTCTGCCGCACCCGGAACGTCGCACGCTGGTCGCCATCGAGATCCATACCTCCGGCGGGGTCGCCACCGCCTATTGCCGGGTCAACCGGCCCGCGCGCGAGATTGCGCGGGGCGCGCTGGTGAAGAAGGGCAAGAGTAGCGTCACCGGCGAATAGGTCCACCTGCAGGCGACGCTCCCCAAGTCCGACAGGCTGCCAGACCGCCGCACCGCCAGACCACCAGACCACCAGACCCCGGCTTCATTGTCCCGCGCGATGCGCCCTGACCAGCGCTTCGAGCGCTTCCAGCCGACGGTCGCGGATGCCGAGTTCGCGCAAATGCGCGACGGTGTCAAACAGGTAGTCACAGCCGCGGCCCAGGGTTCCGGCCGCAGTCGCCAGGTAGCCCGCCACCGCGTCTTTACACAGGCCGGGCGCATAGCGCTCATGGCGGCGGTTAGCTGCAAACGCGATCACCGGCTCAATGCCTTCCGACGTACGCGCACTGGTCCATACCGGGCGGTACGACATGGTGAACATCTCGCGCCGCCACAGCACATCGAGTTCGGTGGCCGCCGCAGTTTCGTCGAGTCGATAGGCCACGCCGGTGCAACTGCCGCCCGTTTCCAGCGAGAGCATCAGGCCGGGACGATCGGGTGTGCCGCGTCCGGCCTTCACCCACAGGCAGAACTCGCGGTGAAAGCCGTGGATGCGCGCGGTGCGCCGTTCGACGAAGTGAAACGCCGGGTTCCAGATCAGCGAGCCGAATGCGAAGACCCAGATGCGCCCCGGACGCGGCGCGCGCGCGAGGATGGCGCGCACCTGCGCGACGCGTTCGGCTGCGCTCATAAACGGCTCTTCCGGGCCCAGCACGGCGCGCACTGCGGCATGCAGCGAGCCGTCGAGAATGCTTTCGCGGGTAAGTTTCACAGTGGTCATGGCGGTCGAATTCTGACATGTCGCAGGCTGGACCGTGACTTTCGCGCGGCTGCGGTCCGGCCCCTGGTTTCCACGCGGGTTGCCGCCATGCCAGTCCTGTTGCCAGGGGCGAAAGGTTTTGGCCGTTCCGGCATTTGCCAATAAGATGCGGCGTCGGCGCCCTGCAGGAGAGTGCCGGCCCATCCTCTTGCAGGCGCGCTGAAAGACTTCATGGAACACGGCAACGCATTTCTGATCCAGGCCAGCATCTATTTCGCGGCCGCGGTAGCGGCGGTGATGGTGGCGCATCGCCTGGGCTTAGGTGCGGTGGCGGGCTATCTGCTGGCCGGCATCGCCATTGGCCCGTGGGGCTTCAAGCTGATCGGCAACGTGGACGACGTGCGCCATTTCGCCGAGATCGGCGTGGTGTTTCTGCTATTTGTCATCGGGCTGGAACTCGAACCCAGACGCCTGTGGGCCATGCGCCTGCGACTGGTAAGCCTGGGCCTGTCGCAGGTGGCGGGGTCGATCTTCCTGATCGGCCTTTCGGCGTGGGCTTTCGGGGTCGACGCGCGGGTGGCGCTGGTGGCCGGCATGGCACTGGCGCTTTCGTCCACCGCCCTGGCGCTGCAGCCCTTGAACGAGCGCGGCGGCTTGGGCACCCAGGGCGGCCAAGCCGCCTTTGCCATTCTGTTGTTCCAGGATCTCGCCGTCATTCCCATGCTGGCGCTCTTGCCGCTGCTGGGCACCGCGGGCGGTGGCGCGGCGTTTTCATGGCAGGGCTTAGGCTTTGCTCTGGTCGTGATCGCCGTGACGCTGGTGGGCGGCCATTACGTGGCGCGGCCGGTGTTCCGTTACATCGCGCGAACGCGCCAGCGCGAAGTGTTTACTGCCTTCGCGCTTCTCCTGGTGCTGGGTATCGCACTGGGTTTCGAGGCGGCCGGGTTGTCGATGGCGCTGGGCGCGTTCTTAGCCGGGGTGCTGCTGGCGGAGTCTGAATATCGGCATGAGATCGAGGCCGCGGTCGAGCCGTTCAAAGGGTTGCTGCTGGGCCTGTTCTTCATCTCGGTGGGCATGAGCGTGGATTTCGGCATGCTGCTGGTGCGCCCGCTGCTGGTTCTGGGCCTGATCACCGGCCTGTTTTTGCAGAAGGGCGTGTTGCTGTGGGTGATCGCGCGCGCAGCCGGGCTGCCCGCAGGCGAGCGGCCCCTCTTCATCCTGTTGCTTGCGCAGGGCGGCGAATTCGCTTTTGTGCTGCTAAGCCTGGGCCAGGGCTTTGGCGCGATGCCGGCCGAGTCCGCACGGGTGATCACTCTGGCGGTTGCCTTGTCGATGCTGACCACGCCGTTCCTGCTGCTGCTGCACGACCGCGTGCTGATGCCGCGCATGGCGCCGGCCGCTGCCGGCCGCGACGAGGATGTTCCCGAGGCCGGCGCGGTGATCATCGCCGGGCTCGGGCGCATGGGGCAGGTGGTGGCGCGCCTGCTGCACGCCAGCGGAGTCGCTGCGGTGGTGCTCGATGACGATCCGGACCATGTGGAGCAATGCCGCAAATTCGGCTTTCGCGTCTTCTATGGCGATGCCACCCGTGTCGATCTCCTGCATGCGGCCGGCGCCGACCATGCGGCCTTCATCATCCTGGCGCTCGACGATCCTGAGGCCACTTCGCAACTGGCGCGCACCTGCCGCAAGCATTTTCCCAAGCTGCGCATCATCGCGCGCGCGCGCGACATGCGCCACCTGTTCGACCTGCGCGACATCGGGGTGGAGGCAATCGAGCGCGAGACCTTCCATTCGTCGCTGAAGCTGGGCGAGATCGCGCTGACCCTGATCGGCGGCGATGCGGCGCGCGCACGCCACATCGTGGGTGCATTTTCCGAGCACGACCGCGAGGTGCTCTCAAAGTTGTACGAGGTGCACCGCGGCGACCCGGACCGGCACATCACCGTCTCCAACGAATTGCGCGACCAGCTCGCCATGACCCTGGGCGAAGACCGGGCGCAGGACAAGGCTTGAACGCAGGGCCCGGCATTGTGCGCCGGCAGGTTGCGCCCCAGTGCGCGAAAATGCCGGATCGACACTTAACCCACGGAGACAGGAAATGCGCCTGAAGGATCGAATCGCCATTGTCGTCGGTGCTGGTCAAAGCGCGGGCGAAGGTACCGGCAACGGCCGCGCCACCGCCATCACTTTCGCGCGCGAAGGCGCCAGGGTGTTGTGCGCCGACCATAATCTGGACAGCGCGCGCGAAACCGTCGCGCTGATCGAACAGCAGGGCGGCGCCGCTGCGGCCATCCATGCCGATGTCACCCGGGACGCGGACCTGAAAGCGATGGTGGCCGACGCCCACACCCGCTGGGGCCGCGTCGACATCCTGCACAACAACGTCGGTGTGAGCCTGTCCGGCGGCGACGCACTCCTCGTCGACATCACCGAAGAAAACTTCGATCGTTGCGTCGCCATCAACCTGCGCGGCACCATCATGGCCTGCAAGCACGTCATCCCGATCATGCGCGCGCAGAAAAGCGGCAGCATCATCAGCATTTCATCGATCGCGGCGTGGATCGACTACCCCTATGTCGCCTACAAGGCTACCAAAGCCGCGATGATCGCGTTCACCGAACAACTGGCGATCCAGAACGCGCCCTACGGCATCCGTGCCAACGCCATCCTGCCTGGCTTGATGAACACACCCATGGCGGTGGACACCCGCGCACGCACCTTCAACAAGCCGCGTGCGGTGGTTGAAGCCGAGCGCGACGCCCATGTGCCGCTGCGCGGCAAGATGGGCACTGCCTGGGACGTGGCCAACGCCGCCCTGTTCCTTGCGTCCGATGAAGCGAGCTTCATCACCGGCGTGGCGCTGGCGGTGGATGGCGGGCAGGCTGTGAAGGTGGGCTGAAGGTTCAAGCCGACCTGGCGTGCAAACGGACCCTCAGAACAAGGGCGTAGCGGGCGAAGTCTTTGTCTGCGGAATAGACCGGCAGGCCCAGTCGTAGCGCAAGCGCGCAAATCAGGTAGTCGGTATTCGAGCCTTGGATTCCACGCACGCGGCACTGGTTGAAACAAAGCGCCGCGTGCTCGTAATCCGCTGAAATGATGGGGATGTCAGGGAAAGCTTCGAGCTTCTCGCGCAGCAGTTCGAACTGCGTTTCGGAAGAGACTCCCGAAAGCAATTCCTGCCGAATCGGACCGGCAATCAACGCTTCGCCCAGGTCAATCAGGCGGGCAAGTTCGGCAGTCGTGATGTCCGCCGGAGGTCGCTTGCGTCGTAGCGCAAGCGACCAAACCGACGTATCGACAAGCACCATGTCGTTGGGTTCAAGCCTGCTTCAGGCTGCGCCGCTTTGAACCTCTCGCTGCGGCGCGTTGCTTTTTCATCTCACCGGTCGGGAGCATATCCAGCTTGCCGAATAGATCCAGGATCGCCCGCTGCTTGCGCCGTTCAATGTACTCCGTCAATGCGTGAGTCACCGCCGCCTTTTTGGTGCGATGACCGCTTATCCGCACGGCCGCTTCAATGAGACTATCGTCTAGCGCCAGATTGGTAGCCAAGGTGGGCCCTGTTGTTTACACAATGTAATGTGTGAATTGTAATCCATCCTGACTGGATACGCAGAATGCGGAACCGTCAAGGATGCGGCCCCCACGGCGCCGCCATCAATAGCTTGTTTTCCTGCGACAGCATCATCGGGCGGATTTTCGCCACGAAGCTCATGAACGCGGGGTCGGCGTAGACCCCGGCCCAGAAGGCGCGGCGGTCGACGTCGTCGTCGAATTTCCACATGTGCACCAGTTGGTTCAAGGCGCCGATGTCGCCGGT
>JAYVST010000550.1:0-1896 GCA_043775255.1 Burkholderiales bacterium | reverse complement strand
GGCCAGCCGGCCCCGGGGTGACATGGGGGCGGCGGAACGGGGGAAGCGTGAAACTGAAGAGCAACGTCAAAGAGTGGGGGCTGGTGGCGATGGTGGGCGCGATCGCGCTGCTCGCCAATCTGCCGGCGGAATTGACCGACCGGATCGGCGTGCGCGTCGATTATCTGGTGATCGTGCTGGCGGCGATCGTCTTCGTGGCATTGCTGCTGTACATGCGTTTCACGTTTTTCTTGATCGTGATTCTGTTGGTGATCGGCGCCAACCTGCCGGGTCAGTACGCCGAGCGGCTCAACATTTCACGCCTGCCGCTTCTCTTGGCGCTGGCCCTGATGGTGGGCATTTCCCTGATCAACCACATCGTGCGCATCCTGCCGTCGGGGCTGGAAAAGGACAGCAGCATTGAGGCGCAGAAGGCCTTGTTCTACGCCGTCGAAAAGGGCAACCTGGTCTATGCGCAGAAGCTTTTGCACATGAACATCGACCCCAACCTCAAGGGGCCCAACGGCTACACGCCGCTCATGTTCGCCGCAGCACGCGGGGACGCGCCCCTGACCGAATTGTTCCTGCGCAACGGAGCGAATGCGGCGCTGCTCAATGACGAAGGCGATTCGGCGGTCGATCTGGCGCTGCGCCTGGGCCACGCGCCGGTGGCGGAAATCCTCAAGCAGGCGCGCCTTCTGCAAACCTCGCAGGGCCCAAAAACCAGCAACAGCGCCTTCTCCAACGCCTGACGGCGTCGTGTGCGGCATGGCCGCTGGGCCATGAGGATCGCGGCGCGGCACGGCCGGGTTTGACAAGGGCACGCGCGACGTCCGCCTTCATTCTTCCAGGAAAGTGGCGAATTCGCCGACGGCGCAGCGCTCGGTGGTAAGTTTGTTGGCCAGCACGCTGCGATCCTCATGGCCCAGCGCCATGCCGCAGACCACCATGTCGCCGGCCGGCAGTTTCAGCTCTTCCTCGATGATTCGATGGAACGGGGCCCAGGCCTGTTGCGGGCAGGTATCGAGGCCGCGCCCGCGCGCCGCCACCATGATGTTCTGGATGAACATGCCGTAGTCGAGCCAGGAGCCCTGCAGCATGCGGCGGTCGATGGTGAACATCAGCCCCACCGGCGCGTCGAAGAAAGTGTAGTTGCGGCCGTGCTGGAAATGCATCTTGTCGTAGTCGGTCTTGCCGATGCCCAGGAGGCCGTACAACTCCCATCCGAGCTTGCGCCGGCGCCCGATGTAGGGCTCGAACCACTCCACCGGGTAATACCCGTATTCCTGGTTGTGGATGGCGGCCTCGCCGCGCTTCTTGCGTTCGAATTCCTCTTCGTGCGCGGCCATCACGCGCGCGCACAGGCGCGCGCGTGCTGCGCCGGTGAGCACATGCACCTTCCAAGGCTGGATGTTGGTGCCGGACGGCGCGCGGCCGGCAGCGGCGAGAATTTCCTCGACGGTCGCACGCGGCACCGGCGTGGGCAGGAAACCGCGCATCGAACGGCGGCTGGTGATGGCGTGGTCGACGATTTCGTGGTCTTGCATGGTCTGCGACGCTTTCGTGAAGTTTGGGAATGGCGCGGATTCTACTTGCGCATCACCAGCGCCACGCCCGCGACGGCCACCAGCATGCCGGCCAGCGCGAGAGCGGTCAGGCGCTCGTCGAACATCGCGAAGGCGACCAATGCCGTCACCGGCGGCACCAGGTACATCAGGCTCGTCACCGCGGTGGCCGCGCCGCGCCGGATCAACACCAGGAGCAGCTGGGTGGCGCCGAGCGACAGCACGATGACCAGCCAGCCGATGGCGAACACCAGGGCACCGCTCCAGATCACGGGGCGCGTCTCGAATGCCAGCGAGAGCGGCAGCAGCACGACGCCGGCGGCGATGAACTGCACTACCGACTGGGTGCGCA
>JAYVST010000549.1:0-2071 GCA_043775255.1 Burkholderiales bacterium | reverse complement strand
CAGCGAGGACAGTTTTTGCCGCATTCGCAGTCCCATAGCCCGGCTATGGGACAAGAAGGCGGTGAAAAATGGACCGCTGCGGCCGATTTGTAGCCGACGGTCCCCAAGTCCGACAGGCTGCTAGTCCTCCGCCTTGAACCCCGACGCCTTGATTACCGCACCCCATCGTTCATAGTCCGCCTTGAGAATCGCAGCGAATGCCTCCGGCGTGGTGCCGGTGGGCTCCACGCCCATGGCGCGCATGCGTTCGGCGGTGGCCGGCGCCTTGAGCGCGGCCACGATGGCCGCATTGAGTTTCTTCACCGTGTCGGCCGGCATGCCGCTCGGTGCGACGAACGCATACCAGGCACTGCCTTCAATCGCATAGCCCGATTCGCGCAGGGTCGGCACTTCGGGCAGCACCGGTGAGCGCTTGGCGCTGGAGACCGCGAGTGCGCGCAGTTTGCCGGCCTTGACCTGATTGGCGATGTCGGCCGAGGTGGTCGACAACAGGTTGATTTCGCCGCCGATGGTCGCGGTGATCGCCGGGGCGGTGCCCTTGTAGGGAATATGGGTCATCTCGATGCCTGCCGATTTGGCGAACATCAAGGCGAAGAAGTGCGGCAGCGATCCGGCCGCGGCAGAGGCGAAGTCACCGCGCCTGGGGTCCTTTTTCACCAGTGCCACATAGTCCTGCAGGGTGCGCGCCGGCACTTCCGAACCGACGGCGAAGGCGATGTCGAAGGTGCTGATCTGGGTGATGGGCACAAAGTCGGTCAGCGGGTTGAAGTCGGCCGCTTTGACCGAGTGCGGCTGCAACATGGTGCCCAGGGGCGTCATCAGCAGCGTATTGCCGTCCGCCGGTGCGGCCTTCACCAGTTTTGCAGCGGCCAGCCCGCCGCCGCCCGGCCGGTTCTCCACCACGATGGGGCGGTCGAAGGTTCCGCGCATGCCCTCGGCGATGGCGCGCGTCATGGTGTCGGAGGTGGCGCCCGGCGGAAAACCGACGATCAGTTTCAAGGGCGTTTGCGCGAACGACGCGCTGACCAGCACAAGCGTCGCCAATGCCGCCAGGTGGTGGAATGAACGCATTTTCTCTCCGGTGCGGCCTTAAGCGGCCGGAAACCGCGATGGTACTACCGTCGCTTGCGTCATCCGTCGCCTGCCGATGCATCGTGACGGCGTACGATGAATTCGCGCTTCGGGCATTCGAACTGGCGGCTGTCGACTACCTGCAGAAACCCGTCGATCCGCTTCGCCTGGGCCAGACGGTGGCGCGCCTGCAAGCGCAACTTGCGGCGCCGCCCGAAGACTTGCCGCTGCTGGTACGGCGTCTGGCACAACTGATCGAAGCACCCGCACCCACAGATGCGGCCGCAGCCGCGCCGCTGGAGGTGATCCGTGCCGGCGTCGGCAATACCGTGCGCATGATTCCGCTCGACGCGGTGTGCTACTTCCAGGCCACCGACAAATACGTCAGCGTCGTCACCGCAGACGCCGAACTGCTGATCCGCCTAAGCCTGAAGGAGCTACTGGCCCAACTGCCGGCCGGACGCTTTCGCCAGGTGCATCGTGGCATGATCGTCAATCTGGCCGAGGTGGCGTCTGCAGAGCGCGACGACAACGGGCGCGTCACGCTCAACCTGCGGCGCCGCAAGGAGTCATTGGCGGTAAGCCGGGTGTTCGCAGAACAGTTCCGCCCAATGTAGCCTGCCCCCGTGCGCGGCTTCAGGCGGCGCAGGCTGCGGCCGCGACAGGCGCAGTCTGCCGCAAGTGGACGCCCTGGGCGACCAGCGTCGCCTGCAACGCGCCGATGTCCAGCGCGCGCGGTTCCACGCCCTGGGCGACCGCCAGCGCTGCGGCCGCGCCGGCGGCCTGGCCGGTGACCCAGCACTGCGGAATCTCGCGCATGAATCCATGCGAATTGCGGTCGCACGAGATGTGGCGTCCGCAAGCCAGCAGGCCATTCAGGCGCGCGGGAACCAATGCACCATAGGGCACCGAGATATTGGGGAACTTGGGCGAGACCGCCGGCGAGACGCCGATTTCGTCAAGGTGCGCAATGCCGCGCGGCCAGTCGGCGCGCAGCACC
>JAYVST010000548.1:0-1808 GCA_043775255.1 Burkholderiales bacterium | reverse complement strand
GCCACCGGTCCGGTCACGGGCATCGCCAGCGCCTGCAGCATGAGCGCGGCCAGGCAGCCAAGGAGCAACCAGGCAGCCGTGACCGGACTGGTCAAGAGCCTGCGCGCGCGCCGTACGCCGGCTTCGGCACGATAGGTAAACCAGTAAGCCACGCCGATCGGTACGCTCAGAAGGCCGACAATCAGCAGAACGGACCAGAACCAAGGACTCCACCAGATCTCCCCAGGCCAATCGGGCTGCATGGAAGCCTCGGCCAGACGGATCAGGCCGGCGAACGAGTGCTTGTCGGACCACCATTGCGTCGCCGCGCGAAAGGTCAGGCCCGCCAGAAAGGCGGCCAGCAGGGCAATGCCGATGACGTATTGCACTGCGCACCAGTTGCGGATTTGCAGGCAGGCCGCGTAGAACAGATCGCCCGTGCCGGACGGGGCCATGTAGCGGCCGTTGTCGCGCAGCCAGCGCAGCGGAAAGTCCGGCGTATCGGCGTTCGTATCGCTGGTCATGCGTCCGGGCGGATCGACGGCCATGCGCTCGTAGGCTTCGTCGCTGCGGCGCATTGCCACAGCCGGATTGTTGACCACCTGACCATCGGCGCCGCGCGCGGCCGCCGGACGGAACAGTGCGCTCAGAAACGCACCGACGTAGCCGCCGCCGCTGACCGTCGAGAGGTAGTCGAAACGCGCCAGGAGCGGCAGGGCCTTCTTCTGGCCGGAAGCTGGTGCGCTGCGGGAACGATCCTTGGCGAGTGACTGCAACACGCCCAGCGCGAAGGTTGCGCTGCGGATGCCGCCACCGGAAAGCGCAAGGCCCCAGGGGCGCCGGCCCGGCGGCAACGGCACACTGGCGCCAAGCGCTTCCCGGCGCGCGTCGATGCGTTTGCGTTCCTCGGCGAAACAATCGGTGGCGGTGAAGTCGTTCGATGAGTTTCCCATGTTCCTCACTGGCTCTCTCCTCTGACGCCACAAGCGTTCGGTCGGGATGAAAAGTAAATGTATCGCACGTTCCTCGTTGGGGCGGCTGCCGCAGCTATTTCAGTGTTGCCATGGCAGAAACGGTAGACCGGTTATCGAAGCGGTTGGCCGACTGCGGTTTGCCGCAAACAAAGCTGCAAGCGCGATGCCAGGCAAATACACCCGAGCGGTATTGCATGTTCGGGCACGCGCGTGGAGATTAACCGCGGGAGCGCATCTGCGCATCGTCAATTTCGGGGATGCCACTAGGGTTTGTCATTCCCGACGACAAGCCATGAGCCAGGTCTGAACTGTTCCGTTAACGCCAAGACTCCGCCAGTTACCCGTTGCCATCGCGCCAAAGCGGCACAGCATCCAGCGGTGTGGCTGGCCACGGACGTCCGCAGTTTCAATCGGTGTTCTGGCGCACTCATGTCCGACTCGCTAGAATCGACATCTTTGCAACGCATTGCGCCACGCCGAGACGAAAGCACCATGAACCAACCCGGAGACAGCAAACTCCTGACCCCCACCGTCAACAAATTTCAGAAGCCTCCTAACAATAGATCGTGAGGTCGAGCCAGTGCTGCAATATATATTTTTGTCGGATATCCGATGTTTCTACGGAGATCACAAGATCCCGATTAAGCCAATCACGGTCTTTCTTGGTGAGAACAGTACAGGAAAATCAACGCTTCTCGCACTCGATAGGCTTGCATGGGACGTAGCTTACGGCGATCCTTTCGATGATGTCTTTAATCAAGATCCATTCATGTTGGGTGCGTATGACCAAATCGCTTCTTATCGAGGAGGAAAGGCAGGACGCGCCAAGTCTTTTAAACTTGGTTTGGCACTTTC
>JAYVST010000547.1:0-1969 GCA_043775255.1 Burkholderiales bacterium | reverse complement strand
ATGACGCCGCCGGCCGGGGTGTGACGCACGGCATTCGACGCCAGGTTGGCGAAGGCGCTGCGCAGTTCATCGATCGAGCCGACCAGGCGTAGTGGCTCGACCTCGACCCGGATGTCATGGGTGTGGTCCGACAAGGCGCGCGCCTCGATGGCCACCGCTTCGACCAGCGTTTCGGCCGCGAATTCGCTTTCGCGCTCGGGGCCGGCCTGGGTTTCCAGGCGCGAGAGCGTCAGCAGGTCTTCGATCAAACGCTTCATGCGCTGGGTCTGATCGAGCATGATGGCTTCGATGCGGGCCCGCTGCGCCGGCGCGATGTCGGGCTGATCGATCAACTGCTCAAGGAAGCCACCGACCACGGTCAAGGGGGTGCGCAATTCGTGCGATACGTTGGCGATGAAGTCGCGTCGGATTATCTCCATGCGCGTGAATGGCGTGATGTCGCGCGAGACGACTATGCGTCGCGTTTCCTGGAACGGCAGCAGTTGCACCGAGAGCGTGGTCTGGGCCAGCGGGTCGGAAAGCGTGAGCGGATCGGTGAAATCCGCCCGCATCAGGTATTCGGTGAACGGCGGCTGGCGTACCAGATTGAGAATGAGAAAGCCGCGGTCCCGCTTGAGGTTCAAGCCCAGGTGTTTCTCGGCCGACGGGTTGCACCACTCGATCAGGCCGCCGCGATCGAGAATGACGATACCGTCGGGCAACGCGCTGGTTGCCTCGATGAAGCGCGTGAGCGTCTCGGCGACTTCGTCGCGCTGTTTGTCCTGGCGCCGGCGCGCGCGCCGCAAGTCGGCGAACACGCTGGCCCAGGCGCCATAGGCGGCGGGGAGTTCGACAGCGTGGCCGGCATCATCCGGCCGCTGGATCCAGGCCGCGATGCGGTTGAGGTAGTAGAGATGCAGCGCGATCAGGATGCCGAGGCCTGCGATGCCGACCACAAGCGCAGCGGTAAGGCCGAACGCGAGTTCCGCGATCGCCGCGAAAACGGCGACCAGACCAAAACGGAACCAGATCGGCAGCCAGAAACTATCCAAGGCGCGGGCAAGAGGAGGCGAGTTCCTCAATTATCCACTGTTACCCGGCTTAAGCGGTAACCGGCGCCGCGCACGGTCTGCACCAGTTCGTCGGCCGACTGCACCGCGAGCGCCTTGCGCAGGCGCAGGATATGCACGTCCACGGTACGCTCTTCGATGAACGTGTGGTCGCCCCATACCTGGTCGAGCAATTGGGAGCGCGAGAAAACCCGCTCCGGATGCGCAGTCAGGAAGCGCAGCAGCTTGAATTCGGTCGCGCCCATTTCGAGCGCACGGCCGTTCACGCGCGCCTCGTGGCGTGCCGGATCGACGGTCAATGGTCCGTAGACGATGGGTTCGTCGGCGTGTTCCGGGGCGCGTCGGCGCAACAGCGCGTTGACGCGCGCCACCAGTTCGCGCGGCGAGAATGGTTTGGTCATGTAGTCGTCGGCGCCGGCGTCGAGACCGGAGATCTTGTCGGACTCTTCGGCACGCGCGGTGAGCATGATGATCGGCATGCCCTTGGTGCGCGCGTCGGCACGCAAGGAACGCGCGAGCTGCACGCCGGATTCCCCGGGCAGCATCCAGTCGAGGATCATCAGGTCGGGCAGAGCGTCACGCACGATATGCAGGGCCGTTGTCGCGTCCATCGCACGCTTGATCGAGTAGCCCTTGGGCGCAAGGGTGAATTCGAGCAGGTCGAGGATCGCGGGTTCGTCCTCAACTAACAGAATTGTGGTGTCGATTGCCATGGATTCAGGCGCCCAAGGCTACGCAGAGGGTGCGCATCAAAGGGCTGTCTCGGTCGGACCGCCTGAGTGCCTGACATCGGTACCTTCAGCGACGAAAACCACATACTCGGCGATGTTCTTCGCATGGTCGCCGACCCGTTCGAGCGCCTTGGCGATCCAGATCACGCCCAGTGCGGTGGAAATGGTGCGCGGATCCTCCATCATGAA
>JAYVST010000546.1:0-6008 GCA_043775255.1 Burkholderiales bacterium | reverse complement strand
CCGCAGCGGTCCATTTTTCACCGCCTTCTTGCCCCATAGCCGGGCTATGGGGCGGCGAATGCGGCAAAAACTGTCCTCGCTGGGGCCGATTTTCGCTTTCGACGCCCCAAGGCCGACAGGCTGCTAGCGGTCGTCGTAGCACGCGGCGGTCCTTTCAGTCGCGCAATGTCGTATCGACAGCCGGCGCGCGGAATTTCAGGTGCCCGACGTAGGTGAGCGCATCGTGCGTACGCACCGAGGGCACATCGCCTTCGCGCATGTGCAGGATGTCGCGCGGGCTCAAGAGGCGCGGGTTGGCGTCGGTGAGGGGCAGTTCGGCCTGACGATAGGCCTCTAGCACCAGTTGCGAGCAGAAGAAGCGATCGTTCTTCGCCACGCCCATCTGGATGGCCCCGATGCCGCGAATGCAGAGATCGCGTACCAGCGAGGGCACCAGCGGCAACTCGCACAGGCGCCTCTCGAGCGTGAACGGCGCCTGCAGAACGATGCCGAAGTGGTCGTAGCGCTTTCCCACCTGTTTACGGGAAAAATCGGCGATGCGCATGGCGTACTGGTCATTCATCCGCGGATGGCGAAACGCAACAACCACCGATTCTTCCTCTAGAACCTCGGCAATTGCGCGCTCGCGCACGCCTTGCCCAACCGCCTCTACCACCCGCCCACCGCCCACATAGACCAGCGCATGGCTGACCGGCGCCAGGGTCAGGAGCTGAACACCGGCCGAGGTGAGGCTGGGCGCGGACGAGAGCAGGATGTCGCCTGACCTGAGAGCCGTCGGTTCGACCAGTTGTCCACCGTTGCGCGGGTCCAGCGCGGTGCGCTGCAGCGCAATCTCGCCGCCCGGCCGCTCACCGTCCGCCGTTCGCATCCCGGTGGCGCACGCGGATGTCAGCAGCGACAAACACAGCATAAACGCTTGCTTCCACATCTTGCAGCCCCTTGGCAGTGATCCCGGCGACTGTTCGCCACCCACACGCGCGCCACCCACACGCGCCCTCAGAAACCCGCTACACAGAAACACGCGGCAGAGCGCGAGTGTAACGCCCGTCACCGGCGGCGCGCTCGAACGACGCATGGATTGTGCATCCCTATAATCGCGCGTTTCGCGCCGCCCGGATCATGTCATGCCTTTGTTTGCCGCGACCGTTTTCCTGTCCGCCTTCCTGCTGTTTCTCTTGCAGCCCTTGATCGCCAAACAGATACTGCCCTGGTTCGGTGGCGCCGCCGGCGTCTGGACCACATGCCTGGTGTTCTTCCAGTCCGCCCTGCTGCTGGGCTATGCCTACCCCGACCTGATCGCACGCCGGCTGGCGGGCCGGAAACAGGCCTGGCTGCACACCGCACTCCTGGCGCTGAGCTGCCTGCTGCTGCCGGTAGTCGCGGGGGAGGCCTGGAAGCCGAGTGGCGACGCCAACCCCATCACCGGCATCCTGGCCCTGCTGGCGGCGGTGATCGGGCTGCCTTACGTAATGCTGTCGACCACCAGCCCGATGGTGCAGACCTGGTTCGCGCTTTCCCACCCGGGCGAAAGTCCCTATCGGCTGTTCGCGTTGTCCAACCTGGCATCGATGATCGCACTCATCGGCTACCCGTTCGTGATCGAACCCACGTTCGGCGTGCGCGATCAGGCGCGCATATGGTCGGTGCTCTACGTGGTGTTCGCGTTTCTGGCTGCGGCCTGCGCGTTTCGCGCCGCCAGCGCGACGCCGCTGGTGCAAGGTACCGACACAAACCATGCCGCCGACAGCCCGCCGCCGGACGCGCGCACGCAAATTTTGTGGTGCGTACTGTCGGCCACCGGCTCGATCCTGCTCCTGGGCATCAGCAACCATGTGACACAGAACATTTCGTCGATCCCGCTCCTGTGGGTGGTGCCGCTGGCGCTGTACCTGCTTACCTTCATCCTCTGCTTCGACGGCGACGGCTGGTACAGGCGCAAATGGTTCATGCTCGCTGCCGGTGCGTGGCTGGCGGCGATGGGCGCGACCCTGGTGGCGCCGCAACTCAAGTTCGCGCTCAAGTTCCAGATCGGTCTGTTTTTCACCGGGCTGTTCGTGGTGTGCATGGTATGCCACGGCGAACTCACCCACCTGAAGCCAGCGCCGCGTCACCTCACGCGCTTCTACCTGATGGTCGCCCTGGGCGGCGCGGCCGGCGCCTTCCTGGTCGGCATCGTCGCGCCGCTGGTGCTGCCGGCCTACTACGAACTCGAACTGGGCCTGACGCTGGCCGCCCTGCTGCTGTTTTTGCGCGCACGATCCTGGCCATCGCAGGCCGCGCCAACCCCGCGAAATTTGCGCATCGCCCGCGTCTGCGCCGGCCTCCTGGTGGCCGGCGGCATCGGCATCACCATCACGCAAATCGTCAACTACAGCCGCGACGCGCTGTTCACGGGGCGCAATTTCTATACCGTGCTGCGGGTCAAGGAATACGGCACGCCCGGCACCGAATCCCAGACCCGCGTGCTGGTGCACGGCGTGATCAACCACGGCGAGCAGAACATGTCGGAAAAGTACCGGCGCGCCGCCACGCGCTATTACGGCCCAGGCTCCGGAATCGGACGGGCGCTGCTTTCCAAGTACGACCTGCCGGCCATGAAGGTCGGCATCCTCGGTCTGGGTGCCGGCGCGGTCACGGTCTATGCGCGCCGCGCCGACCATTGGCGCCTGTACGAAATCAACCCGATGGTGCCGGACATAGCGAAACGCTGGTTCACCTATCTGGCCGACTCACCGGCGCAGCTCGAAACCGTCTTAGGCGACGGCCGCCTGACGATCGAGCGTGAAGCCGCGCAGGGCTACGACATCTTGGCCATGGACGCCTTCACCAGCGACGCCGTGCCCGCTCACCTGATCACCAGCGAAGCCTTCACCGCCTATGCGCGCCACTTGAAACCCGACGGCATTCTCGCGGTGCACGTCTCCAACCGCTTCCTCGATCTCGCGCCGGTGATCAAGGCTCTGGCCGACAAGCATAGGTTCCACGCCGTCATCGTCTACGAAACCAGCCCGACAATCAGCGACTGGATTCTCATGTCGAAGAATCCGCAGGTGCTCGCCCATCCGAAGCTCGCGGCAGATGCAAAGCCATTGCCGTCCAGACCCGGCATGCGCCCGTGGACCGACGATTTCCACAATATCGTGCAGGTCTTGCGTTGATTTGACATTTTCTGACTGTGGAAATGCCCCATTTTCGCGGGATAATCGCGCTTTCCCCGACCGTATTCCCTCGCCCAATGACGCTGCTGCGCCGCCTCGTTCTGACCACCCTGATCCTCGGGTCGATCGGTGGTTGCGCCACGCTCGACAGCAAGCAGAGCGAGTGGATCTTCCGCCCGGTGCGCGATAACTGGCGCGGCTATCAGGGCGTGCCTGCCGGGGTGCAGGAACTCTGGCTCAAGGTGGCCGGGGTCGACGATGAGAAGCTGCACGCCTGGTGGGCGCCGCAGCCGAATCCGGATGCGCCGGTCGTTTTGTACCTGCACGGCGCGCGCTGGAACCTGACCGGTTCATCGTTTCGGATTCAGCGCTGGCGCGATATGGGCTTCTCGGTGCTGGCGTTCGATTACCGCGGCTTCGGCCAATCCAGCGGCGCATTGCCGAGCGAGTCCAAGGCCTACGAGGATACCGCGATCGCCTGGGCCTGGCTCAAGGAGAAGGCGCCGGATGCGCGCCGTCGCTTCATCTACGGCCACTCGCTCGGCGGTGCGGTGGCGATCGACCTGGCGGCAAAACTCGAACCCGGCGAGGCCGCCGGCCTGATCACTGAATCCACGTTCACCTCGGTGCCCGACGTGGTGGCCGCGTCGCGCTACGGCTGGTTGCCGGTGGGCTTTCTGATCACCCAGCGCTTCGAGGCGCTCGAACGCATGCGCCGTGTCGCCGTGCCAAAACTGATCCTGCATGGCACTGCCGACACGGTGATCCCGCACGACATGGCCGACATGCTCTACAAGGCCGCAAGCGAACCCAAACACATGGTCAAGTTCGAGGGCGCCAGCCACAGCGGCATCGCCTGGGCCGATTTCGAGAAGTATCGCGAAATCATCGCCGATTTCGTGCGCAACACCGCCGCCGCGATTCCCGCAGCACACGCCGCCCGCTGACCGCAGGCGCCCACAATGAACGCGCAAGGGGACTATCTCGACCAGTTGGCGCGCTTTGTCGGCGAAACGCCATTCGAAGCGATTCCGGCGCCGGTCATCGAACGCACCAAGGAAATCCTGGTGGATTCACTGGCCGTCTACGCCACCGGCATGCGCGCGCGCGAACTGGTAGCGCTGTCAACGCGCCAGATCGACGGCGGCGCAGCGGGCCGCGCCTGGGTGATCGGCAGCGGCCGCACCTGCAATCCGGTCGATGCGGCGCTCCTCAACGGCATCGCCGGCGCCTGGCTCGACTTCGACGAGGGCAACACCCTGGCCAACGGCCATCCGGGCGTGCAGGTGATTCCGGCGGCGCTCGCGGTGGCGCAGGAACGCGGCGCAAGCGGGCGCGAACTATTGGCGGCCATCGCACTGTCCTACGAGATGGTTGCGCGCATCGGCATGGCCACGAAAGTAAAGCTGATCGTCAACCCGCACGGCACCTTCGGGGTGGCCGGCGCCGCGCTGGCAACCGCGCGCCTTGGCGGCATGGCGCCAGACCGCCTGCGCAATCTTGCCAGCCTCGCCGCGTCGGTTTGCATGGCCACCAATCGCCACACAATGAAAGACGGCGCGACGGTGCGCAACTGGTACGCCGGGCACAGCGGCTTCATGGGGCAGATGGCGGTACGCTTGGCCGAGAGCGGTTTCACCGGCCCGGCCGACGGTGTCAACACCACCTTCAGCATGGTGCTGGGCGACGGTTTCGCACCCGAAGTGGCGATTGCCCGACTCGGGGAGCGTTGGCATCTGCTCGAGGGCTATCTCAAGGTGCATCCAACCGCGCGCTACGTCCATTCGGTCATCGACGCACTGGAAGACGCCCTGGCCCAAGTGCCCGATGGCCGTCTGGCGGCCGAGAATGTCGCGCGTATCGACGTGCGCGCCTATCGTCTGGCCGCCTTTCTTTCCAACCCCGCTCCGGCGAACTGGTTCGGCACCCGCTTCTCGGTACCCTTCACCCTGGCCACGCTGATCGTCGGCGGCCGCGACGTCCTGGCTGCATTCGGCGACGAGGCGGTTGCCGATGCACGGGTGATGGCTCTGGCGAGTCGGGTCGAGATGGTGGAAGACGAACAGTTCACGGCAGCCTATCCCGCCGCCCAGAAGGTGGAACTTTCAATCCATCTGCGGGATGGCTCCTGCATCGAGGGCCGCTGTGAGATCACCAGCGGCGAGCCGCAACGCCCGCATGCCGCGGCAGCGCTGGAAGCCAAGTACCGCGCCCTCGCCCTGCCCCTCTGGGGAGCGGCCCGCGCTGGGCAATTGCGTGACGCCCTGATGGCGCTGGAGCATTGCAAGGACGTAAACCGACTGGTCGATTTCATTCCCTGACCGTAGCGCGCCGCGCCATGCCACCGGGGCCAAGCACCTTGCGCCCGCCCGCACGTTGCGTCGTGCGCCACCGGCTGCCAACTTTCCCGAAGAACGCCCATGAAGCCTCTCCTTGCCAACATTTCCGCCCTGGCCCTTGCGGCCCTGATAGCGCCGGCTTCAATGGCCCAGACCTGGCCGACCCAGCCGATCAAGTTCATCGTTTCACAGTCGGCCGGCGGCAGCATCGACATTGCCGCGCGCCTGATCGGGCAGAAACTGGGCGACGCGCTGGGCAAGCAGGTGGTCATCGACAACCGTGCCGGCGCCAACGGCATGATCGCCGGTGAAGCCGCCGCACGCGCCCAGCCCGACGGCTACACCTTCCTCATGACATCGCCCTCCACGCTCACCATCAACCAGCATGTCTACAAGAAGGTGCCGTATGACGCGCTGCGCGATTTCGCCCCGGTGACGCAAACCACCGCTATCGTCTTCGCGCTGGTGGTCAATGCGGCGTCGCCGTATCGCAGCGTGGCCGATCTGGTGG
>JAYVST010000545.1:0-6503 GCA_043775255.1 Burkholderiales bacterium | reverse complement strand
CTGGCCAATCCCAGCAGGCGGTTGGTCTCGCCCGACATCGCCGAAGGCACCACCACCAATTGGTGCCCGGCGGCGTGCCATTTGGCGACACGCCGCGCGACGTTCTTGATCCGCTCGGTGGTGCCGACGGAGGTGCCGCCGTATTTGTGGACAATGAGTGACATGGTGCGAATTTGCGCAGACCCGGCCGCGTTTAAATCGGGCAAAGCCTTGTATTTTAAACAATTTCAGGACTTTTTGACAGCCTTGTGTAGCATTCTGTTAAAGCTTGCAAGGAAGCGCCAATGATGCAACCCTTGCATGCGGAATTTTGCTATCTTTCACCTCCCGGTCGGCATTACAGGTGAACACGCATGGGCCTTTTCGACAAATTCGACGCGCGCGAGATCAGGCAGCGTCTCGGTCTCAATCAGGACGAGTTCTGGACCAAGATCGGTGTGACGCAGTCCGGCGGATCGCGCTACGAATCAGGCCGCGAGATGCCCAAGCCGGTGCGCGAACTCCTGCGCCTGGTGCATGTCGAGCAGGTCGATCTGGCCAAGGTGAAACGCGAGGATTTCGAAATTCTGGATTTCCTCAAAACCGAGCAACCCGAGCTTTACAAGAAACTCCGGCGTGCAGCCGCGCGAACCAGGAACCCGGAAGCACAGGACCAGGCCATCGAAAACTGACCGTATCGAAAAACCGACATTCGAAAAGTCGACATTCGAAACCCGACATTCGAAACCCGACATTCGAAACCCGACATCCGAAACCCGACATCCGAAACCCGACATCCGAAACCCGGCATTCGAAACCCGACATCCGAAACCCGGCATTCGAAACCCGACATCCGAAACCCGGCATTCGAAAACCCGGCATTCGCAAAACCGATTCCTGGGCGCGGCGCACGCCTCTGCTATAATTCTTGTGTTCGGGGCGTAGCGCAGCCTGGTAGCGCACTTGCATGGGGTGCAAGGGGTCGCGAGTTCGAATCCCGCCGCCCCGACCATGAATCCAAAGCCTCGCCCCACAAGCGAGGCTTTTTCATTTTTTGCTTTCTCCTTCGATGAATCCACGCCTCGGGCTGCTTCAGCCATATCCGTTCGAAAAGCTGCGCCAGTTGTTCGCCGGCAGGTCGCCGCCCGCTGGCGTGCGCACTATCAGCCTGGGCATCGGCGAACCACAGCACGCGACACCACAGTTCATCAAGGATGCCTTCATCGCCAACCTGGGCGGCCTGGCCAAATATCCTGCAACCGCGGGCGAACCGGTGTTGCGAGAGGCGATCGCCGCTTGGCTTGAACGTCGCTATGGATTGCCGCGGGTCGATGCGGCCACGCAGGTGTTGCCGGTCAATGGCTCGCGCGAGGCTTTGTTTGCCCTGACCCAGACCGTGGTCGACAGCAGCAAGGCGGGCGCCACGGTGGTGTGCCCCAATCCGTTTTATCAGATCTATGAGGGCGCGGCGATCATAGCCGGCGCCCGCGCGGCCTTCGCACCGGCGGCTGCGGCGCGAAATTTCGTCTGCGATCTCTCGGTCGTGCCTGGCGCGACCTGGCGCGACACGCAGCTGCTTTTTGTCTGCTCGCCCGGCAATCCCACCGGTGCGGTCATGACCTTGGACGACTGGCGCGAAGTGTTCGAACTTTCCGATCGCTACGGCTTCGTGGTCGCCTCCGACGAGTGTTATTCCGAGATCTATTTCGACGAGGCCCGCCCGCCGCTGGGCGGCCTGGCCGCTGCGCATATGCTGGGGCGCGGATTCGAACGACTGGTGATGTTCTCCAGCCTCTCCAAGCGCTCAAGCGTACCCGGCATGCGCTCGGGTTTCGTCGCCGGCGACCCCGCCATCATCGCGAAATTCCTGCTCTACCGCACCTATCACGGCAGCGCCATGGGGCTCGCGGTTCAGGCCGCCAGTGTCGCCGCATGGAACGACGAAGGCCATGTGCGAGAAAACCGTCGCTTGTACCGTGAAAAGTTCGATGCCGTGCTGCCGTTGATCGAAAAGTCCCTCGAGGTACGCCTGCCGGATGCCGCCTTCTACTTGTGGGCACGCGTGCCCGGCGGCAACGACGAGGGGTTCGCCCGCGACCTGTATGCCCGCGAAGGCGTGACTGTCCTGCCCGGTAGCTACATGGCGCGCGCCGACGGCCACGGCAATCCCGGCGCCGGCTTTGTGCGCATGGCGCTGGTGGCCGACACCGCGCAGTGCATCGAAGCCGCCCGCCGCGTGGCTAGGTTCTGCAGCAGTTGAAGCACCGCATCGATCCGATTCCCTCAACCACAGAACACGGAAAACACCATGTCCGATTTTGAATCCATCATCAACGATGCGTGGGAAAAGCGCACCGAACTCTCGCCCGGCCGAGCCCCCGCGCGCGTTGGCGAGGCGGTGGCCCATGTCATCGAGCAACTCGATTGCGGCACCCTGCGCGTGGCCGAAAAGCAGGCCGGCGCCTGGGTCGTCCACCAGTGGATCAAGAAGGCGGTGCTGCTCTCGTTCCGCTTGGAGGACAACGCCCCCATGGCCGGCGGCGCCATGCGGTTCTACGACAAGGTGCCGACCAAATTCGCCGACTACGACGCCACCCGCTTCCAGCGCGGCGGCTTCCGCGTGGTGCCGCCGGCGGTGGCGCGGCGCGGATCGTTCATCGGCAAGAACGTGGTTTTGATGCCCTCCTACGTCAACATCGGTGCCTATGTTGACGAAGGCACCATGGTCGACACGTGGGCCACAGTGGGTTCGTGCGCGCAGATCGGCAAGAACGTCCACCTATCCGGCGGTGTCGGCATCGGCGGCGTGCTCGAGCCCCTGCAGGCGAACCCCACCATCATCGAGGACAACTGTTTCATCGGCGCCCGCTCCGAGGTCGTCGAAGGCGTCGTCATTGAGGAAAACTCGGTGTTGTCGATGGGTGTGTTCATCGGCCAGAGCACCAAAATCTATGACCGTGCAAGCGGTGAAGTCCTCTACGGACGGGTGCCGGCCGGCTCGGTGGTGGTGCCCGGCTCGATGCCGGACGCATCCGGCAAGGTAAACTTGTATTGCGTAGTGATCGTCAAACGGGTCGACGCCCAGACACGCGCCAAAACCGCCATCAACGAATTGCTGCGCGGGGACTGACCGGCGCCGCCCCGTCGCAGCGCCGAATTTGACCGGAAGGAACACCATGGCCGCAATGAAACGACTGTTCCAGCTGATGGCCGACAAGAAGGCGTCTGACATCTTCCTTTCGGTGTCCTCGCCGATCAACATCAAGATCAATGGCGTGGCGGTGCCGGTCAACCAGCAGGTGATGGACGCGGGCACCATCATCAAGCTGCTCTACGAGGTATTGAACGAAAAACAGATCAAGGAATACGAAGAGACCCTGGAGCTCAATACCGCCTACGCGATGCAGGGCGTGGGTGCATTTCGCATCAGCGCGATGCGCCAGAAGAACTCGCCGGCGGTGGTGGTGCGCTACATTCCCAGCGAAATCCCGGCCTTCGACTCACTCGGCCTGCCCGAGGTGCTCAAAGAGCAGATCATGGAAAAGCGCGGCCTGATCCTGATGGTCGGCGCCACCGGTTCGGGGAAATCGACCTCGCTTGCGGCGATGCTCGACTACCGCAATGAACTCAAGTCGGGCCACATCCTGACGCTCGAAGATCCGATCGAATTCATTTTCCGCAACAAGAAATCGATCATCAACCAGCGCGAAGTCGGCACCGACACCCTCGATTTCAGGGTCGCGCTGAAAAACGCGCTGCGCCAGGCGCCTGACTGCATCCTGATCGGCGAAATCCGCGACAAGGACACCATGGCCGCCGCCATCGCCTACGCGCAATCCGGTCACCTGTGCTTAGCGACCCTGCACGCCAACAATTCGTACCATGCCTTGAACCGCATCATCAGCTTCTACCCGCTGGAAAACCGCCCCGCTCTGCTGCAGGACCTGGCGGCGGCGCTCAAGTGCATCGTCTCGCAGCGCCTGATCCGCAATCGGGTCGGCGGCCGCTCGGCGGCAGCGGAAGTCATGCTCAATACGCGCCATATCGCCGAGCTGATCGAAAAAGGCGAAATCAGCGAGATGAAGGAAGCCATGGACAAGTCGATGTCGCCGGGCTCCCAAACCTTCGAGCAGGCGTTCTTCCGCATGATCCGCGACGGCACCATCACCCAGGAGGAAGGCATGCAGAACGCCGACTCGCCTTCCAACCTGATCTGGCTGCTCAACAACACCGAAGCCGGCGCGGCAATGCAGGGTTCGCCCGCCAGCGGCGTCCCGGCCGCGCCCACCATTGGCATGCGGGCGGACCAGCCGAAAGCGGCGACCGACGCGCAGGATTCCGGCGGCGCCTCGTTCACCGAGATCACTCTCATCACCGAGGACATCAAGTAATTGGCGCGCGCGATCACGCTCTACGGCATTGCCAATTGCGACACGGTCAAGCGCGCACGCGGCTGGCTGGAAGGCCGCGCAATCGACTATCGCTTCCATGACTTCAAGCGCGAAGGCCTTGCCGCCGGCCTGGCCGACACCTGGCTTGCCGCCGCCGGCGCCGGGCGCGTGATCAACCGCAAGGGCGCCACCTGGCGCAAACTCACCGATGCCGAACGCGCGGCAGCCGATACCATCACCGGCGCCCGCGCGCTAATGATGACCCAATCCAGCGTGGTGAAACGTCCGGTGCTCGATATCGACGGCGGCATTACCGTGGGCTTCGATGCCGCGGCATGGGAACAACTGCTGCCATGACGGGTTCCCCGACGTTTGAGCTGACGCGCTCGCTGGTCGCCCGCACCTCGGTGACACCGGCCGACGGCGATTGCCAGGCCGTGATCGGCGAGCGCCTGGCGCGCATTGGCTTCCGTCTGGAGCCGATGGCGTTCGGCGCGGGGCCGGACCGGGTGCAAAACCTTTGGGCCCGGCGCGGCATCACCGGGCCGCTGCTCTGCTTCGCCGGTCACACCGACGTCGTGCCAACCGGGCCGCTCGAGTTGTGGCACTCCGACCCGTTCGAGCCGACCGTGCGCGACGGCCGCCTGTACGGACGCGGCGCCGCCGACATGAAAACCTCCCTCGCGGCCATGGTGGTGGCCTGCGAGGAATTCGTGGCGCGGCAGCCCGACCATCCCGGCTCCATCGCCTTCCTCCTCACCTCCGACGAGGAAGGCGTGGCCATCAACGGCACGCTGAAGGTTTGCGAGGCGCTCAAGGCGCGCGGCGAATCGATCGACTACTGCGTCGTCGGCGAGCCCACCGCGGTCAACACTCTGGGCGACATGATCAAGAACGGCCGCCGCGGCTCGATGTCCGGGCGCCTCATCGTGCGCGGCGTTCAGTGCCATATCGCCTACCCGCACCTGGGCCGCAACCCGATCCATCTGGTGGCGCCGGCGCTGGCCGAACTTGTAGCGACCCAATGGGACGCGGGCAACGAGTATTTTCAGCCGACGTCCTGGCAGATGTCGAACATTCATGGCGGCGCCGGCGCGACCAACGTGATTCCCGGCGCCGTCACCATCGACTTCAACTTCCGTTTTTCACCCGAATCCACCGTCGAGGGTCTCAAGGCCGCTGTGCATGCCGTTCTCGACCGCCACGGCATCGACTACGACATCGCCTGGTCCGTGTCGGGCAGGCCATTCATGACCCGGCGCGGCACACTGGTAAAGGCGCTTGCGGAAAGCATTCTCGCAATCACCGGCGTCACCACGGAGCTCTCGACCACCGGCGGCACCTCCGACGGCCGCTTCATTGCCGATATCAGCACCGAAGTGGCGGAACTCGGGCCGGTGAACGAATCGATCCACAAGATCAACGAAAATATCGAAATCGGCGCGATCGACGCGCTCAAGGATATTTATCGCGGCGCAATCGAGCGCTTGCTCGTTGCCCCGAACTGACCGTCGCCGCCATGCAGCAGGCTTCGAACGTTCCGTTTCGCACCGTGCGTGACCTGCTGCGCCATGGCGTCTCAAGCATGACCGAAGCAGGTGCGTTCTTCGGCCACGGCAGCCAGTCCGCCTACGATGAAGCGGCCTATCTGGTCCTGCATACACTGCACCTGCCGATCGACACGCTCGAACCGTTTCTCGATGCGCGCCTGACCGACGCCGAAGTCAATTCCGTGATGGAAGTGCTCGAGCGGCGCGCCCGGCTGCGAGTGCCGGCCGCCTACCTCACGCAGGAAGCATGGCTTGGCGAACATCGCTTCTATGTCGACGAGCGCGTCATCGTGCCGCGCTCGTTCATCGCCGAACTCCTGCCGCAACAGTTCGCGCCGTGGGTCGAGGCGCCGCAAAACGTCTTGCGCATCCTCGACATGTGCACCGGCTCCGGCTGTCTGGCGATCCTGGCGGCGCTGGCGTTTCCGGACGCCCAGGTAGACGCCGTGGACATTTCGCCCGATGCGCTGGCGGTGGCTCGGCGTAACGTGGCCGACTACGGCATGGGCGAGCGCGTGCGGGTCGTGCAATCCAACTTATACGACGCGCTCGAAGCCACCCGCTACGATCTCATCATCAGCAA
>JAYVST010000544.1:0-1654 GCA_043775255.1 Burkholderiales bacterium | reverse complement strand
TCTATGACCCCGCCGTTTACTACGGCGACCGCGAAGCCGACATCGCGATGAGCGAACTGTTCGGCGGATTCGCGCCCGAGTTCCGCGCCGCCTATCGCGAAGCCTGGCCGCTCGACCCCGGATACGAGGTCAGGCGCGACCTCTACAACCTTTATCACGTGTTGAACCATGTCAACCTGTTCGGCGCCGGCTATCTGGCGCAGGCGCAGGGACTCATCCGCAAGCTGTTGTCCGAGATCCGCTAACGTCCGAGATCCGCTAACCAGGGAGAAGCACCCCATGCCGTCCATGCACATCAAACTGTTTGAAGGCCGCACCCGCGAAAAAAAGCGCGAGCTGGCCGAGGCCCTCACCACGGAGACCTGCCGCGTGCTGGGCTGCGGGCCCGAGGCGGTCGACATCGTGTTCGAAGATGTCAAGAAGGAAAACTGGGCCACCGCCGGCGTGCTTTGGTCCGACAAGAGCTAATGCCATGAGCGACCTGATCTGGATGTCGGCGGCTGAACTCGCGCGCCGCTACGCCGACAAGTCGGTCTCGCCGGTGGAAGCCACGCAGGCGGTGCTGGACCGCATCGCAGCGAAAAATCCGCTGATCAACGCCTACTGTCATGTCGATGCGTCGAGCGCACTGGCCGACGCGCGCGCTTCCGAGGCGCGCTGGCGCGCGGGCAAGCCGCTTTCACCGATCGACGGCGTGCCCACTGGCATCAAGGATTTGTTGCTCACGCGCGGCTGGCCCACCATGCGCGGCTCGAAGACTGTCGACCCTGCCGGGCCGTGGAACGAGGATTCGCCCGCTGCCGCGCGTCTGCGCGAAGCCGGCGCCGTGCTGCTGGGCAAGACCACCACGCCCGAATGGGGCTGGAAAGGGGCCACCGATTCGCCATTGACCGGCATCACGCGCAACCCGTGGAACAGCGCGATGACCCCCGGCGGCTCTTCCGGCGGCGCCGCCGCCGCGCTGGCCGCAGGCATGGGTGCGCTGCAGGTCGGCACCGACGGCGGCGGCTCGATCCGCCTTCCCAACGCCTTCACTGCCACCACCGGCATCAAGGCGCACTTCGGCCGCGTGCCGGCCTGGCCGCTCTCGCCGATGGGCACGGTGGCACATGTGGGGCCGATGACCCGCAGCGTCGAAGACACCGCCTTGCTGCTCGACGTGCTGGCGCGGACCGATACGCGCGACTGGTCGGCATTGCCGCCGATCGAAGCTTCCTATGCGGCCGGCCTGCGGCGCGGCATCCAGGGCCTGCGCGTTGCCTACAGCCCGCGCCTGGGCTACGTCTCCTATGTAAATCCCGAGGTCGAGGCGGCGGTGGCCGCGGCTGCCAAGGCCTTCGCGAACCTCGGCGCAGTGGTGGAAGAAGCAGACCCCGGATTCGCCGATTGCGGCCCACTCTTCGCTACCCACTGGTTCGCTACCGCGCGCAACACCTTCGGCAAACTGGCGCCGGAAAAATTCAGACTGATGGACCAGGGTCTGCAGGACACCTGCGCCTACGCGGCGCGCTACACCGTGGGCGACTTCCTCGACTACCAGCAGGGCCGCGTGCAGGTGGGCGAGGCGATGAAGCGCTTCAACCAGCGCTACGACCTGCTGATCACGCCGGCCACCGCTGTGCCGGCCTTCGCGGTCGGCAAGGTCATGCCCGAA
>JAYVST010000543.1:0-1610 GCA_043775255.1 Burkholderiales bacterium | reverse complement strand
ACATGAATCAATTCATGCATCAGCGCAAACCAGAAGTTGTCCAGGCGATCATGTCGTAACGTCAATGCGACGATTGGACGGCCTTCATCGAGCATGGCCGCGCCGTCGAGATAGGTTTTCTTGTATTGGGGCTCCGCCGACAAATCGACATCCCTGTCTTCAGAACCGGCGATGAGAACTTCGGCCGGAATCCGCAGCCCGGTATGCAGTTTGCGGATCATCGAAAGGCTTAGCGGACGCTTGCGCGACAGGACTTCGGACACCTTGGAAATCGAGCCGATATAGGGCACCAAATCCTTCATGCTCAACTGTTTCTGGTCCATGCGAAACATGATCGCTTCGATCGGATCCGGGGTCACCGGCGCAACCCTCCTGCGCTCGTAGGATTCGATCACCAGCGCGAGCAACTCGAGCTCCGCCTCGTCAGCCGAACCAGGCTTGAGATCTTTGTCCATCAATCCCGATAGACGCGCAAGCGCGTCCGCATGGCCGCGCTGGGTCTTGATGACTCGAACTTGCGCCTTCATGGCCGGATTCCTTCCCCCCGTTTGGTCACTTGCGCCGCTTCTGAAAATCCTGCTTGTCATACTCGGCGTGCGTACCAACCCACTCGATCAGCACAATGCTTTACTACGCCGGCTTAACACCAAGCCAAGGTCAGGCGGATTCTTGACCAGGTGATACTCCCAAAGCCCGTGCCGCCCCTCCCGATTGACCGCATCCACCCAGCGCTTGGCCGCCGCGGCCTTGGTCTCCACATCGCCCAGGTCTTGCCCCTTGATCTCGATGATCAACATCTTCCCGGAGACCAGGCGCACAATGAAATCCGGCAGGTACTTGCGCGCGGCGCCGTCTTTCCGATACAGAATGATGAAGCCCAGGTGATCGTTCTTCACCCATGCCTCGACCACCGGACTGCTATCCAGGGCGAACGCCGCTGCCTGCTCCCACCGATTGGTGTCGGCCACATAGGCATTCAGGTGGCACTTCTTGCAAGGGTTGAGCATCCGGCCGGTCCGAAAATCCACCTGCGCGGTGCTGCGCGTCCCAGCCCGGCCCGAAGCGATCACCGGCAACTCGTTGCGCGCACCCGTTTCGTCCAGGGGCTTGACGTTGTCAGCCAGCGCCGACACAGCGCGCTCGAAGTACGGATTGATCGCCACATCCTGCGCGCAGCCGTTGCCCGCGATCTTCAACTTCTCGCGCAGGTAACGCTCGGCGTAGTTGAGAAACAGGGTGAACAAGCGATGCACGGGAATGCGAACACCGTTGTCTTTGACCCACTGTGCCGTCACCGCACGCGCCAGCGAAAACGCCACATGCTGCACACGCGTCTTGCTGCGCCATTCATCCAGCGTCACCATGCTGCCGCGGCCGGGGCCGTAAGGGAGGAGTGCGGAATCGATCGAACTCAAGCCCTGCAGCAGCGTCGCATCCGGCACCTGCATCGAACTGATGTCGATGCTCGGCACACTGTTCCAGTCCACCTCCAGGCTGACCCAACCGGGATCGTGATACCCCTCAACGACCGGGAAACTGATCTCGAACGCGCGCTTTTCCGCCACCGCGAGGATCTGATACGCCGGCGGCGTCGGCGGCGGCGTATCGCC